>JACDHA010000001.1 GCA_013821315.1 Candidatus Dependentiae bacterium
AGGTAGTAGCAGTAAGTGTAATACCCATGCCTAAAATTATAAACACTAACTGTAGAGAGCTTCTGTGCATACCCATAGCTTTTAAAATAGCTATATCTCGTTGTTTTTGGGTTATATACATAAATAGCAATGCCACTATATTCATGCTTGCTACAATGGTAACAAGTGTTAAAATTACCCACATAGCATACTTTTCTAAGGTCAATGCTGACACTAAGGCAGGATAGAGATCTTTCCAGGAGTAAGCTTCAAGGCCTAAACGTTTTGTAAGCGCTTGTAAAACTAGATTTTCGTTTTTATGATCTGCTAATGCCAGATTTACTTGCGTAATACCTGTATTAAAAAGCTGCTTAAAAAAATCAAGTGAACAATAAGCTACATGCTCATCAAACTCATTAATACCTGTTTTAAATATATTAGTTATGGTAGCTTCTTTGGTTGAGAGCGTAATTTTAGTACTTTCAACTTGATCATCTTCAGGCAGCAGTAAAATGACTGTGTCTCCTAATGTAACGCCAAGCTGTTGTGCAAGTTCGTTGCCTATAACTAATCCATGAGAGCTAAAGCTAGAAATCCACGTAGGCTTAGAGTGTAAAAGCATAGTATGCAGCGTGCTTACTTGAGCTTCGAGTGTAGCATCAATACCTTTAAGCGCTATGAGCTGTGGTGTAGCATGCTTAGTAGTAGCTTTAATTAACAGTTGTCCAAAGGCAACGGGGCTTGCAGCTAGAATACTGTCTTTAAACTCTTGTTTGAGTACCTGAGAAAGTTTAGAATAATCAAGAGCATGACCACGTGAGGTAAGTGTTCCATCTGCATGAATGCTTTTTAATTTTGCATGAGTAGCTTTTTCAAAGCCATTCATAATAGCTGCTACTAAGGTTAAAGCAAAAGTAGCAACTAAAATACTTATAAAACAGACTCGAATCATAAGAGAGAGGCTTTTTTCGTTAGATGAGCTTCGTATAAAACGAGTGGCTAGTAGTAAGGGAAAAAACTTTTGATAATGCATAAGACCTACTATGGTAAAAGGTAAGTAAAAAAGTATACAAAAGAGTAGTAAGACTTCAATAAGTGTAAACTAAAAAGGGTTATATGCATAGTAAGATAGCCATTGGCTCAGATCACCGCGGGTTTTTAATTAAAGAATTTTTACTGTCGTGCACTGCTTTTGATAACTGGACTGTTGAGTGGGTTGATGTAGGAGCTTACACTAGAGAAAGATCAGATTATCCCACCTTTGGTGCTCAAGTTGCACAACTTATGCTCTCTAATACCGTAGATGCTGGAGTGCTACTTTGTGGCAATGGCGTTGGTATGGCTATAGTAGCCAATAGATTTAAACATATTAGAGCAGGGCTTGTTTGGACAGAAGGCCTAGCGCGTATGGCAAAAGAAGATGATAATATAAATGTGCTCGTGCTTCCAGCTGATTGTATGACTCAAGAAGAAGCTGAGCAGTGTGTATTTGCTTGGCTTACGGGTAAGTTTAAAGGTGGTCGCTATGCTGAACGGCTAGCTCTCATAGAGTCACTTACAAATAGTTAATTTAATTATTGACTATTATGCATAAATAATTTTATACTTAGTACTAAACCTATAATTAAAAATAAAGGAGAGTTATGAAATTATTTACTAAGTTACTATTAAGTCTTATTGTTGGATTAAGCTATACTCAGTTAGCTTTCAGTTTTCTTGATAGAGCAGAACCATCAGATTGGTGGGCAGAGTCAGAGCCAAGAGATGTAAAGCCTGGAGATCCTAGACTAACAAATGAAGATTGGATGAAATACGTTGATCCTAAAGTTTTCAACTCAGGCGCTAACACTACAAAAACAGCACCAAGAGTCTAAGAATTATTAAAGAGGCGAGATCGTAATCTCGCCTCTTTTTATGCACTTAACTGTACTAGGTACTACTATTAGTTGTTATAGTATACACTAATGGTTTGTTCAGTTTCTAGTTGTTTAGCTACTTTTTCAAGTATTTCTTTATTTTCATGCAGAGAGTTTTTTGCACGTTGCGTGTACTCTTCCATAAGATGCCATATTTGAGCAAGCTTGGTGTTTTTTAGCTCTTTTGGCATATCTTGTTCGTTAATACCTTCAAATACAATCTCTTTTAGTTGAGCAAATACTTTTTGCTTTGTCTCTTGAGCAACAGCATGTGACACTGAGCCAAGCAATACTTCTTGAGCTGCAAGACCTGCAAGTTCTATAATAACTGCTTTTTCTTTATCTTGTTGCGTAGTTGTTAATGCTCTGTGATCAGGAGCATAAGTAAAGAGCGCACCTTGACGTATACCAGTTTTAGTAGTTACTGGTAATATCGTTGCTTTAACTAATTGTTCTGGCATATCAAGCGTATTATGAGCTACTATTTTACCAGCGTAATGTGCTGCAAGTACCTGTTTTTCCAGAGCCAGTGGACTGCGATGCTGAGCGCTAATGCCATACACTAAAGTATTAATACTTTGTTCAATGTCATCATGGGTTAGTGTTCTTTGAGCTATATGGGCTCTATTTAAAGCATGTTTTACTACAGCACCTAAAGTAGTCAGTGAACTGCCACTCGTCTGACGAGCTAATTCAGCTATATTAAATTCTGCTTTTGAAACACCATAATTAGCAAGTTCACGGGTAAAGAACACTGCTCTGTCTTCGTCGCTTGGTTGTCCAAAAGTAATCGTTACTCCTAGCTGAGCTGAACTGCCTAAAGCATTGGTAAGAGCTTGAGCATCTTGAGCTGTTGCTATAATAATCACGGGCTTTTTAGGATTTTTGATAGCCCCTGTCATAGTAGTAACAATGTCACCCCATACTTTAGCGTCAATTTCTTGATGGGTAAGCCAGTCAAGCTCATTTATAACAACAATAGCAGGTGTTGCTTTGTCAGCTTCTTTGATAACGTCGCCTAGCTCTTTTTTAAGCAGCGCTGAAGCATGAATATCATAGATGCCGCATTTATCGGTTTTACCTTGAGCTTTAAGTTCTTTGGTAATTTCTCCTGCAAGAGCATGAGCAAGAGCCTTACCTGCATCAACGGGACCTACAAGTAAGTAACCACGTTCTATAGCAGCACCTGTTCTATCTAAGCTAGCTTTATGTTTAAAATAGCTCGCTATTTTACCTAGTTCAGCTTTTGCTTGAGATAGTCCAATAACGTCATTAAAAGTGCTACGAGATGATTTAACGGGAGAACCAGTATCAAAACTTTCACCCTTTAGATAAGCGATACTTTTCATAGTCTGAGTTGACGCCCAACCAGCTAATTCTTTGGCATCTTTCATAATAATAGGAGCAAAGATAGCTGCAGGAGTAATGGTATAGAATGGTTTTGATGTATCAACGTTTATAAATCTACCTAAAGGATTAATCATGTTGCCAATTAAACCACTACCATTACTGGTAGTATGCGTTTGTACAGTAGTTTGATTACCTATTTGAGCACCAATAATTACCAAATCTTCACCTATTTGCTCTAGACTTCTAGAAGAGGTACTTGAAGCACCCTGTGCTAATGGAATACCTACTGGTAATTTAGGTCTGCTTTCTATTTCTTTTTTAGGCAATGAACCTATTAAATTCTTTAAATTTTGAAAAAAGTTGCCAATAGGGCTTATTGTTTTAATAGGATTGTCTTTCGTGATTTCCAAAGTATGCTTTTCTCTTTCCCCTTTTGTATTAATTATGTCTGGCAGTGGTGTACGAGTAGTAACAGTCGGTTCTGGATAATCAGGTAGTTTGTTTGGGGGTGTTATAAGCACATAATAAGCACCTAAACCAATATACGGTAGAGCACGTTTTGCAATGGTTGGTAAATTCCACTCATTAGCAATTTGTGTTGTTCTTTTGGTAAAACGGTTTAATGGCGTTGAACCAACAAATGCGTAATTTTTAGCGATATTTTTTAACTCAGCTTCATTGTGGTCTAAAGCTCTTTTAACCATGCTTGCTTTAAGCGGTGTTGCTTGATAAGAGCGGTTAACAAATTCTTGAGTTTTTAAAGTAGGAATCTGCTTAAGTCCGTTAACAAGAGAGCTATTAACCTGTTCTAAAATTGATTTATTAACGTCAAGAATTAACGGTATAGTAGCATGGCTAAGTTCAAATTGCTTGCCTTGACGTACTTCTAAAATAAAGCTTCTTAAGCTTGTAACATAATCGCGTATAGCTTTTTTGTCATCTACTTTAATACTGTTATTGTTAACTGATTGGGCAAGCTCTTCTAAAGCTTTATCTGTTGTTGCAAGTTGTTTAAGAACGCGTTGCAAGAGAGCTTCAAGAAATTTTGGATCTTGAGTTGTTGTTTGTACTGCTGGCTCTGTTAGTTGTCCATAAGTACTTATGCCTGTACTAAGAGCAAACAATAAACTAAGTGGTAACATTTTTAATCCCATGGGATTCCTTTCTTTTAAATTACAATAAGAGTTTTGGTAAAGAGTAGCAGATACTAGCTACTACTCTATTTTACCGATTTTTTGCTATTTATCTATGAGTATCTATAAGTTTTTTAAGAGACTCTGCATCAAGCGTATGTTTTTCTTCTAATTCTTGAGCTACAGAAACAAGAGCATTTTTATTATCTTTAAGTAGTTGCTCTGTTTCTAATTCAAGTTTTTGTAACATACTATAAGCTTGTTGCTTAATATCCTGTTGTGCTTGTTTTGAAAGATCTTCCAGTAATAGTCCGTCAAGTAGCACCTCTTGTGCATACTTAAGAGCTTTTTGCTTATCTTTTGTATGATGGTGCGATCCAGATGAACCAAGTACTATTTTTTCTGCTAAAGGCCCAGCAAGTTGGATCATACATTGCTTTGTTTTCTCTTGAGCATCTTGAAGCTTAAGTGCTTCTGAATAATTATAGGTAAACAAGCCGCCAAACTTTGTTGTTTGAGTTTTGTGTTGAGCTTCTTGCTTATCTGTCCATAGACGCTTTTCTATAATTTTACGATGTCTAGGGAGTATCGTTACCGATTCTAATTTGTTTTCAGGGTTAAGCAGTATGCTTGCTAGAGCGTGGCCTGCTTGGTGTAATGCAAGTATGTTTTTTTCTTGAGCAGTAAGCGGCAGTAGTGTTTTAAAACTACGTACATGAATATTAACCTGTTCTTGTAAATGCTCTTGGCTTACCCCTTTAGCTTGTGTACGAGCTACAAAGCGGGCTTGTTTTATTATAAACTCTAAGTCACCGTATGAGCATTGCTCTGTTTGGCGAGCCAGTGTATCGATACAAATTCCTTCTGTATCAATAGCATTATGCTTAAAGAGTACTTCAAAATACTTTTTACGATTTTCGTAGGATGGTTTTTCAAAATGTATTATAGTACCAAAGCGCCCTGGTTGCAGTAAGGCAAAATCAAGCATTTCAGGATGATTAGTCGCTCCAAGTAGTATAACTTGATGCTTTGCATCGCTTTCACTGTTAATGCCGCTCATGCCGGTTAAAAATTGACCTAGCACGTCGCCTCCCCACTCTTTTGTTTGCAGTGGCAACGTATGAATTTCATCTATAAACAGTACACAAGGGGCATTGTTTTTAGCTTCTTCTAAGATCTTTTGAACACCATCTTTTTTCCATACAATGTCGCTCCACTTAAGCTCTCTAAAGCCAAATTTAGTGGCAGCGTTTTTTTCTGCAAGTGCTTTGTTTATACTTCCATGGAGTGCACGTGCTGCAAAAGTTTTACCGCTACGTGATGGGCCAACAAGTAAAAGTCCTTTTTCTAAGTTAGCGTTTGAGCGATCGTATATTTCTGGTGCAGTAATATATTTTACTAATTTGCGTAACTCAGCTGTTTGACTTTCAAGTCCTACTAATTTTTCGTCATCGAGTGTCATCTTAATAGCATAATCGTAGCCTCTTTTAGTTGAGTTGCTATCAAAACCTTTAAGTTGCTCCCATTTACTACGTATTTTTCCTTTTATATCATTTTTTACTGTTTCTAGTTGATCGGGCAATGGTATTTTACTAAATGTCCACATACCTACGCCTGCAACTATAGTTCCTAATTTGTAGGTTTCTTTGTCATTATATGCTTCAGCTAAAATACCTATAATGCCACGAGTTGGTGCTGCTGTTTTGAGTTGCCGACTTAAACGTCTACATTCACGTCGTGCTGCGGGAGTTAAACGAGTACTCTTTGCTGTCTGATTTCCTGGTATATTTTCCTGTGTGTATAAGTAAGAAGTACCCATAAAGGACTTGATATCACGTAATGTACCAGTTTGAGGAAACCAATTGTTTGGCATAAAGTGAATAGCTGTTGCAGCAGTGATTGTTGCTAGCGGTATATATTTTAAAGAATTAGTAATATAAAATCTATCATTAAAAGCATCAAGCTTGCGCGCTACTATGTTTATCGTAGTAAGGCCTGCTTTATCAGCTTTTTGTTTAAGTAGATTAATAAGGAGATCATTAGAACAAGTTAGTTTTGAAATAGATTCTAAACTTGTATACTGAGCTACGCGTGTTGGAGCTGCTGTATCTAAATCAGCCACCGGTACGGATATGAATTTGTTATCTAATATGCTTGATACTTGTAAAGCAAGAACTTTAATGGAGCTGCTTAAAGTATGTAATTGAGATTCAGTAAGCGGATGCGTATACGATTTTGCCAGTCTTCTAATTGCTGCTTGATGAGCAGAAGACCAGTCAAGAGCATCTTTTTTATGCAATGGCTTTATGGTGCCCTTGCCTATAGCTTGCCCTAAATATTGAAGCGTAGAGTTAAGCTCATCAAGATGCTGTAGGTTTTTTTCAAGCAACAAATTGAGCTGTAACGCACGTGTTTCTTCAGTTACTGGTAGTATCACTTCTTCTAAATTATTAGGTACTGAAAAAGTTGTGCCAGTTAAAGCAAACAACATGACTGCTAAAGTAGATACTTTAGTTGCAAAATTCATAAGCGTTTTTACCTTTCTTGTACTGTGTAGTATACTAATGTTAATATGAATTCTCTTTACTAGTCTAAGATGTATGCTCTATTTGTCAAAAGGCCTTAGTATAAGAGTTTAAAGAAATAAATTAACTTTACAGTAAGGATATACTATGACTAGATATGTTACTACTTTAGCTGCTGTGTTACTGGTAAGTAGCGCAGGAGCTTACTGGTTTGTAAAAAGGCCGCATCTTAAGATTATCCATAAAAAAGAAGTAGGGGGTTCTGCCTATTCTCTTGCTGCATTAAAAGATCTTAAAAATATAGTGCCTGTTGTTGTTGTAGGTTCAGGTCCTGCGGGCTTGAGTGCAGCGCTTTATACGGCTCGTTCATCGCTCTATACCGTTGTCTTTCAGGGTGAAAAGCCAGGCGGGCAACTTACTACGACAACGTATGTAGAAAATTGGCCAGGTACTAAGAAAATGCTTGGCACAGAGTTGATTGCTCAAAACCGTAATCAAGCAGAAAAGTTTGGTGCAGTGCTTGCTACAGGTAAAATAGAAGCGGCAGACTTAAGCGTTTGGCCTTTTAAATTAACTACCGATGAAGGCCACGAAATCAATGCTTTAACGGTTATTATAGCTACAGGCGCAACGCCAAAGCGTCTTAACTGCCCAGGTGAGGAAGAGTATTGGGGTAAAGGAGTTACAACCTGTGCAGTGTGTGATGCTCCGTATTTTAAAGACAAAGATGTTGTAGTAATAGGTGGTGGTGATTCAGCCGTTGAACAAGCTAGCTTACTCGTTTCGTATGCTAAAAATGTTACGATGCTTGTGCGTGGTTCTGCCATGCGTGCAGCTCCTGCAATGAAGCAACGTATAACTGATTCAAAAAAAATTCAAGTATTATACAACACCGAAGTTCTCCAAATAACCGGTCAAAATCACCCTGGTAAAGAAAAAGAAGTTACTGGTATAGAGCTTAAAGATAAAGCAACCGGCAAAACAACCTCGATGTCTATAGATGGGGTATTTTTAGCTATTGGCCATACACCAAATACACAGGTGTTTTCAAAATATGTTCAGACTAATGCTGAAGGGTATATAACATTGCCTAATCGTACTCAAGAAACTTCATTGCCAGGCATATATGCTGCTGGAGATGTTGCTGATTTTGTCTATCGTCAAGCGGGTGTAGCAGCAGGTGACGGTATTAAAGCTGCTCTTGATGCTAGTATGTTTTTGCAAGAACACGGTTTTAATGACGAATTTGCCAAAACATTAGAAAAAAACTATTACGAAGCCAACCAAGATAGCGCTATTTTAAAGCTTACTCCCGTTGTAACAGTAAAAGACTTTGATGCTATTGCAAAAAAATCAGGCTATGTGGTTGTTGATGTAGGAGCTGATTACTGTAGTTCTTGCCATGCTTTACTTCCTTTGCTTGAATCTGCAGCGGCTAAACTTAAAGATAAAGCTCATTTTGTACAAATTAACTTAAGCGATAATCCTAAAGAGCTTGTGCAAAAGTTTGATATTAAAGGTAGTATTCCTCAGATACTTATTGTTAAAGATGGTCAAGTTATTAAGCGCTTTGATCATCCACCAATGACTAAACGAGCAGTTTTACAATCCATTAATGAAGCTGTTACTCAAGATTAAAATCTCTCCTTAAAAAACGTATTTTAGAGGTGCCCGTAAAATCGGCACCTCTTTTTGTTTTAATTAAAGATAAAAAAATGTATAATGAGTAATTAATAAGCAAAGTTGCTTTAATAACGGAGAAACTATGCTCAAAAAATTAATCAAAATAGCATTAGCAAGTTTGTTTAGTGCTGGATTACTTGTTTTTTTTACAGCTCCCAAAGTACGCGCACCTGTTCATCCTAAATGGGTGCTTAATCTTGAAACGCTCTTAAAAGAATCGCGCGTTAAAGCATTTTTAGATGTCATTGCTTATGCTGAAGGGACCCTACACATTAATGGGTATAATACCCTCTATGGTGGCCAGGTATTTTACGGTTATAGTGATCATCCACGTAAAGTGCTTACGTATATGTCTCGCCGACAATTGCTTAAATCAAGTGCTGCTGGACGCTATCAAATACTGCAACGCACTTGGGATATGTGGGCTCCTAAATTATGTCTGAAAAACTTTGGTCCTGAAAGTCAGGACAAACTTGCTTTAGCGCTTATTCGTCAGATGGGTGCTCTCTATGATGTTGTTGAAGGAAGATTTGAGTTAGCAATCAAAAAAGTTTCTCCTATTTGGGCAAGTCTTCCTGGGGCATCTTATAATCAGCCTATGCTTTCATTAAAAGATCTTAAATATTTGTATCATAAGCGCTTACAAGCTTATAAAAAGTAGTTGCTTATAGCTGTGTATGCTTAAGATACAATTAAACTTTTATTAAAAATATTGCAATTAGCAATTTATATATAGTAATATAAACTAAAATAGGTCGGTAGAGTTAAATAGCAGGGGTTGGGTATTTATATGAACTATTACATAAGTTACGGTATATTAGCAGCGAGCACTTTTTTTAGTTGTGCTCAAGAGTTGCCTCGTAAAGCGCAAAAATATTTAAAGCATACTTATGAAGAAAAAGTATCTTTTGATGCACGTGAAAATGTGCTTTCAGATAAAAAGATTACCCGTAAAGGCTTGCTTATTGTCAATCCTCGCGCTACTGCAACGGTATTGATTTGTCATGGTTTTATGTGCGATAAGTTTGATATTAATTTTTTGCGCCTTATGTTTAAAGATTATAATTGTATGACTTTTGATTTTCGTGCTCATGGCGAAGACAGTGAAGGGCAATGTTGCACTTTTGGTCGTGATGAGGCCTATGATGTTATTGCTGCGGCACAGTTTATTAAAAACCATCCAGTGATTAAAAATAAACCACTTTTTGTCTATGGTTTTTCTATGGGGGCCGTTGCTTCTATACTTGCGCAAGCTCAAGATCACACATTATTTGCAGGTATGGTACTAGATTGTCCTTTTGATTCAACCGATAAATTACTTGAACGCGGTATAAGCCATCTTAAAATTAGTATCTTTGGCTATGAAATGGCTATTCCCGGCTCTTCGTGGCTTAAAAGCTACGCCTATAGTCCTTACATTCAATCGTTGTTAAAAGCCATACTTAAAACTATTTCTAAAATGGATGCAACCCAAGTTAACACCTGTATTTGTCCTGTCTACCCCGAAGAGGCAGTTAAATACGTTACAGTGCCTTGTTTTATAATAGGATGCGTTAAAGATGATAAAGCTACAGAAGAAGCGGTAATGAGCGTGTATAATAATTCAGTATCTAGCTATAAGCGGTTATGGATGACAGAAGGGCGGCGCCATTTTGATTCGGTATTTTATCGTATGGATGATTATTTTCATAAAGTAAATAAGTTTATAAAAAATTGTTTACAAAAAAAATTAGCTGGTAAAAAACCAGAAAAAATTACTCACGATCCTGGTACGTTAGCGCCAGATAAAAAACTTGTAGAGTCGGCTGAAGCTGCCCCTCTTGGTAAATTATTAACCTAAAGGAGACTCGTATGAATCTAGAATATAAAGGTAAGTTTATAGCTCTGCTCTTATTACTAAGCATAGCTGTGTCGGCTCAAGCACGGTATAGGTCACGCGGCGGTAGTTGCTGCAGACCTGCGCGTCGAGCGTGTTATGGTAGTTATTACCCTGCATATGGCGGTTATTACGGCTACGGTTATGGCTATGGCTTAGGGGCTTATTGGGAGCCTTATTACCCAAGTCCTTATCCTTACCCTGTGCCCGGGGTAGCTTTTAATTTTAACTTCGGCTATTAAGCATTTGTCAGGTAGTATTTTTTTGTTCTCCTACTACCTGACAAGTTTCCTTCTTATTTATCTTCTCTTTTAGAAAATTGCGTACTTTCTCTTTTTTCAGCATGCTTGCTTAAAAGCTAAAAAATAAACTCTGCTTGACTTTTATTTATATTATAGTAAAATAAAAAGTGTAATATATAATATTAAATGAAAGGAGGCTGATTTGTTTACAGTATCTAACATATTAAAAGCATTCGCTTGTGGTCTAGTGGCATTAAGCTCAGCTGCAAGTGCATATTATCCAGTATATCCTGTGTATTATTCACGACCTGTAATACAGCGCGTTATGGTGCCAACGGTTAGACGCTACTATGTACGTCCAACACCGGTATATCCAGTTCTACGCCCTGCTGTTATACGAGCTTATCGCGCTATGCCACGTCCTCGTGTGCGTCATATGTATATTGGTGCAGCATATGCACCACGTTTTTCTTTTGGGTTTTCATTCTAAAACCTACTGAAAGGCCCCATTTAGATGGGGCCTTTTTATTGTTCTTTTGTTCTCTATTTTATTAGTTTAAAAAAGCTTAAGTGACAAATTTAAAATATTGCCTACTGTTAGTTATAATATAATAAATAATATTTTTTAATTAAAGGTGCCTCAGTGTGTACGTCGTTTAAACGTGTAATTATTCTTATAGTTAGTTTTTTAACGTTTTCTAATTCATTTTCTTGTTTGCGCGATTTGGCAGCAGATAAATTTCTTGACCTACTTTTATCGCAAACATTTCTGCAGCAAGCTATTACTCTAAAAACTTTACCTAAAGATATTATTGATATTCTGAGGAAGGATTTAATTGCTAAATATGAGATGCTACTTATCAGAACGCTTTCATTAAAGCCTAAAGAACTTAAAGGGCATAAATACGGAATAACTTCGGTAGTATTGAGTTCTGATGGCAACTATGCTCTTGCTGGCTCATTTGGGGAGAATATACGTTTATGGAATTTAAAAACATTAGAATCCCAGAAGCTTAAAGGCTATGAATGCGGGGTAAACTCACTAGCCTTTAGTCTTGATGGTAACTATGTTCTTACTGGATCAGATAATAGGACTGCACGCTTGCTGAATTTAAAAACACTAAAAATTAAGGAACTTAAAGGTCATACACATGACGTAAAATCAGTAGCATTGAGCCCAGATGGTAATTTTGCTCTTACTGGATCAGAAGATAGAACTGCGCGCTTATGGGATTTAAAAACGTTAGAATCTAAAGAAGTTTGTCGCCACAGAAGTTGGGTAACTTCAGTAGCATTTAGTTCTGATGGTAACTATATTCTTACTGGATCATTAGATAGTACTGCATGCTTGTTAAATTTAAAAACCTTAGAGTATAAAAGCCTTAAAGGGCATAAAGATGGTATAAGTTCAGTAGCATTTAGTCCAGGGGGTAATTTTGCTCTTACTGGGTCACAAGATAAAACCGCACGCTTATGGGATTTAAAGACTTTAAAATCTAAGGTTCTTAAAGGACATCGAGCTGGTATAAGTTCAGTAGCATTTAGCTCTAATGGTAACTACGCTCTTACTGGATCAGATGATGGTACTGTACTTCTATGGTATTTAAAAACATTAGATTTTGATAAAATACATGATCTTGAATATCCTGTAAATTCGGTAGTATTTAGCCCTGATAGCACCTATGCTCTTACCGCGTCAGAGAATACTCTGCGCTTGTTGAAGATCCCTTCTTTAGAAGAATTTACACTTGAACAGCTAATCTTTATTATAAGACTTACACAATCTACGATTGATTTAGACTGTTTGAAAGAACAACAGATGCTTGAATCTTTTGCTACAGCTATAGATCCGTTTTCTAAGTTACTAAGTGAAAATTATGCCACTAATCTTTTAGTAAAAGCATATATAGATATGAAGCGTAACCAGTTATTTAAAGCAGCGGCTTATGATGATGTTGAGACAGTTGCCCAATTGCTTAAAAAAGGTCTTTGTTTAAATACGTGTGATAAAGCAGGTAATAACTTATGGCACTATGCTTTTAAAGGAACTAATGGTAAAGCAAGTGAAAAAGTTCTTAATCTTTTATTAAGTTTAGAAAACATGCAATTGCAGTTAAAGAAAGCAAATAAGGCTGGCCAATATCCCTTTGTTGTAGGGCTTATTCATAACAAAGATTTTACTCAACAATTTATAACTAACTACTGTAACTAAAAAAAATATTATTTTATTCAAGGATACCTTATGATTACCTATTCTTTACGATTACTAGTTGTTTTAGCAACTTTTGCTATGACCTCTAGTACACTTTCTTGTTTGCGTGATTTGGCAGCTACTAAATCTCTTGAAATACTTTTATCACAAACGCTTCAACAGCAAGCTGCTACTTTAAACACTTTGCCTCTAGATAGTATTGATATTCTTAAAACTGCCTTAATTCTAAAAATAAAGCCTTACTTACACAAATAATCTCATTAAGGCCTAAAGAGCTTAAGGGACATAGAAGCTGTGTGAACTCAGTAGCCTTTAGTCCTAATGGTAACTATGCTTTAACCGGATCAAATGATACGACCGCACGCTTATGGAATTTACAGACATTAGAATGTAAAGAACTTATAGGCCATACAAGTTGGGTAACATCAGTAGCATTTAGTTCTGATGGTAGCTATGCTCTTACTGGATCAGATGATTATACTATACGCTTATGGAATTTAAAGACATTAGAGTATAAAGAACTGAAGGGGAATTGTACTTTATTAATACCAGTAATATTTAGTTCTGATGGTAATTATGCTCTTGTTGGATTAGATGATTGTACTGCTCACTTATGGGATTTAAAAACATTAAAATCTAAAGAGCTTAAAGGTCATGCAGATGCTGTGAGATCACTAGCATTTAGCCCTGATGGCAACTATGCTCTTACTGGATCAGCTGATTGTACTGCTCGCTTATGGAATTTAAATACATTAGAGTCTAAAGAGCTTAAAGGCCATACAGATGCTGTGAGATCACTAGCATTTAGTTTTGATGGTAACTATGCTCTTACCGGATCTAATGATAAGACTGCGCGCTTATGGGATTTAAACACATTAGAATCTACTGAACTTAAAGGTCATAATAATATTATAATTTCAGTAATGTTTAGTCCTGGTGGTCAATATGCTCTTACGGGATCAGGTGATGCTACAGCACGCTTATGGAATCTAGAGACATTAGAATCTAAAGTACTTAAAGGCCACAAAAGCTGTATAAGTTCACTAGCATTCAGCCCTGAAGGCAACTATGCTCTTACTGGGTCATGGGATAATACTGCGCGCTTATGGAACTTAGATACGCTAGGATTTCAAGAGCTTAAAGGGCACACTGACAGTATAAAATCAGCAGCAATTAGTCCTGATGGTAATTATGCTCTCACTGGATCTATTGATACTAATGCACGCTTATGGCATCTACCTTGCTTAGAAAGATTAAGTCTAGAGCAATTACTTTTTGTTATAAGACTTAACCAATCTACTTTTAATTTAGACGGCTTGGAAGAGCAAAAATTGCTCGAATCTTTTGAGATAGTTATAGGTACATTGCCTAAAATTTCTAATGAAAATTATTCAACCAATCTTTTAGTAAAAGCATATATAGATATGAAACGTAAACAGCTTTTACAAGCAGCTGCTCATGATGATGTTACTACAGTTGCCCAATTACTTAAAAAAGGTTTTTGTTTAAATACGTGTGATAAAGCAGGCAATACCTTATGGCACTATGCTTTTAAAGGATCTAAGTGCAAAGCAAGTGAAAAAGTTCTTGAGCTTTTAGTGACATTAGAAGGTACTGTTAAAGGCTTTAACAAAGTAAATAAACAAGGTCACACACCCTATGTGCAAGGCCTTATCTATAATAAAGATTTTACACAGAAGTTTATAAATGATTATTGTACCTGTTAAATAAAGATTTGCGTGTATTTTTGGTGCTATAATATCTTCTTTATAACATTAAAAAGAGCCAAGAAATACATCCTAGCTCTTTTTAATGTTAGTATAAATATTAGTCTATATTTTTATTTGCTGATGCGCTTGCTGCAGAAGGAAGACTTAGTTTAACAAAATCATCATCACTAAGCTCTTCTTTAAATAAATCAGGGTTCAGTGTACCTTTTTGATTTTTATCTTGATTGTTAATACCTAATCTAAGAGCAAGCTCATGTGCGGTATTTATAATTTTAGATACTTGTGTAGCTAAAGTCTTATTCTCCATTTGGTCTGGATGAAATTGAAATAGAAGATCTCTACGACGTTTATCTATCTCATCACGGTTTGGTGTAGCGTTAGGAGTAAAGTTTAATATGTAATACGGATAAATAGGGCTACCTGCTTTTGCTGCTTGGACTGCTCTTGGAAATACAGTGGAAATCGTTTCCTTATTAGCGGTTTTTGCTCTTAACTCCGTCTCGATTTCAGGAGTAAAAGTCCAGCCGCCCCAACCACTCAACCATCCACCGGCTAAACTACCAGCATTAATAGAGAGTACTATAGCTTTATTACCACTACGGGAAGCTAGTTGTTTTGCTTCTGAAAGATTTATCTCTTGCTGACCTATTTGGGTAAACTGTTTAAGTTGACCATAAGGTTGAATAGTAATACGCTCAACGTCATCTATATTACCAACCGCTATTTTTAAAGGGGAATTGCTTTCTAGTCTATACGGTTGTGCAGTATTACTATTGTTTTTATATACTTCTACTTGCACAGGAGCACTATATTTATTTAAAAGTTTTAATTGTACCGCTTGTAAAGCTTGAGATCCCAGAATTAACATTAGAGTAATGTATACTGTCTTTTTCATAAAAACTCCTTTTTTAGAAAATTAAATTAATATTTTATATTACAATATAATAATAACTTATTTTTTCATAATAAATCAATAGTAGTATATTACTTATGCAAACATAATCTTGAGTAGACAATAGAAAGCAAAGGGTAGGTGAGCTTATTTACGCTATTATTTAAAGCAATAAGATCTTCAGGCAAAAGTGGTGTATCCTTAGTGTCAATTGAGCCTTTATAGGTGTAGCCTATCTTGTAAAGTAACTCAGCAAGCTCATCAGTATGTACTGATCCGGTTATAACAACAATTTTATCATAACTTTGGGCACTAAGTACTTGATGAAATAGCATTATATTAAATAGACAAGAGCCTAAATCCATCAAATGCTGTCTACAAAAATAGTAGGCTAGTCTTTCACTAACTTCATTATATTCTTCTTGGAGTTTCATAACTGCATCTAAAATAGACTCGTCCTTAGACACATTATAGCGAATCAGAAATTTTTTTAAGTTCTGAAAAACTTCAACTACTTCTATAAGTTTTTCATCAAATAAAGCTTGTATTTTAGGGGGATATAGTTGTTTTATAGCTGTAATCTTTTGATGCCATTTAAAATATTCTTGTTGAACATGATCAAAGGTTAACGATATAAAAGGGTATTTTTTACCCTGAAACTCATAAAAAAAATCTGTATCTTTGTCGGGAATAGAGCAGCCAGGAAGCATTATGTCCATAGCGCCACTGATGTGTTTGCGTATTTCACTATCTGCCCAAGAGACGTGATTAAAAGAAGTCGTGTGTAAAAAGTTTGAAACTGAAAGTAGTAAGGATCTGTTATTTGTAGGGTTATTCACTTTAAAATGGTGTGGAACTTCAATAAAAACTTTGCACTTAGTGCCTTGTTGCTCAAAACAATTTAAAGCTTGCCTAATAATAGTATATTGTGGCAATACTATTTCACTATTTTCTTTATGATAATCGCCTAATAAGTATATTTCTTGTTTCTCATTTTTAAATAAAGAAAGCTTTGTTAAAACAGCAGGTAGTCTTGTAGGGGAAAAACAAATGAAAGTAATCAATAGATACTTTATATAACTAAAATAAGGAGTTTTTGACATTGTACTAGTATTTCTATGTTTACGCTGTTTTTATCTTAATCATAGCTAGTTTACAATGCTCTGTACACAGGTATACTAGCTTTAAAGGTTTTTAAAGAAGTAAATAAAGCAGGTATACCACCTTATGTACAAGGTCTTATCTATAATAAAAATTTCACCCAGAAGTTTAATAACTGGAGCTTTTATCTTTAACTGAAGAATAGTTTTGTCTGTAGAATTTTAGGCTACAGGCCAAGTAAAAGCTGAATTTTACAAATATCGAGAACAGGTTGAATCTCAAAAAAATATTTATTTTGCCATGCTTGAGTTTTCTTGGCTTGTGGACTTTCTATTTCAATCCAAGGAGCGTATACTCGTATGGCAAGTTTCCCATTTTTTTCTTTAGTAGATATAATATTTTTTTGCTCTAATATTCTTTTTGGAAAAACAAATTGACCAAAATGCTTATCATCACGCACGCTCATAATAACTACGTCAAATGCGTCGTCTAGGTGATACGGTGTAATAGGACCATTATGGATTCTTTTCCATAATGTAACAAAATGGCCTACTTTTGTTGGTGTGCTCTTGCCCACACGAAATATAACAATTTTATTGTTGAGCTTAAATGTGCAAGCGCCATATTCTTGGCTTTCTATTTCTTGTTGTATTGTGTTGCAACTAAAACCGCTTGGTGTATAAGCAAGCTCTTGTGCTGTAATAAGATCTGAATGTAGAGATACTGTTATATTCACCAATGTTTACTTCACTTGTTTTACGTAGGGTTTTTAAATAGTTTATCTATTAGATAGTTTAAAAACAGTCACTAGGGGAACTGATGCTAGTATTGTTTTTTGATTCAAAGTACACATTAAGTTTGTAACGTATTATACTTAGTGTAATTTTATTATAATTTGTTTTACATTAAGGTATAGTATGGCAAAAATTACTCTTACAACGCAGCGGGGCTTTCAAGTAGCAGCTGATGCGTATGTCTATTTTGTTGAGCATATCTTTGACTTTGCTCGTTTTAAACCCGTAGCTGATGCTTTTTTGCCTCAGTTAGAGCTTATAGCAAAACAGCGCGGTTTTACGGGAAAAGAGGGTAGCTCGCTTTTATTAAATGGCATGTCAGCGGATAACCGTCCAGTCTATATTATTCTACTTGGACTAGGGGACTTAAATGAAGGGTCTCTTAATATAGAAACGTATAGACGTGCGCTTGGTCAAATGGTGCGTATTATAGAATCTCATAAGAGTGCTGTAGTGTCTCTTAGACTTCCAGATCCTGCTCTTTTAAGCGTATCTTATGAGCGCTTGGCCCAAGAGACAGCCACGGTTGTGTATCAAGCATCTTACCATTTTGATGATTTTATAACAAATCCTGATCGCAAGGTGTATTCAGATTTTACTTTAAGTATAAGTATTCGTGATAACAATGCTGTTGAAGAAGTTCAAGCAGGTGTGGATAAAGGTATCTGTATTGGTGTTGCAGTTAATAAGTCGCGCTATTGGTGCGATTTGCCGCCGCGCATTTTAACTCCTACTGAACTTGCACGTCATGCACAAGAAATAGCAACTCAAAATGGTCTTAAAATTACTGTTTTTGATGAAGCAGCTATAAAGAAAATGGGGATGGGTGGTATTGAAGGTGTATCACAAGGATCCGTAGAAGAAGCTCGTTTAGTTATCCTTGAGTACAAGGCAGAGGATATAAATGCTCCGACTATTGCTCTTGTGGGCAAAGGTGTTACCTTTGATTCAGGCGGCTTAAGCATTAAGCCAGCAGTAAGCATGGAAGCTATGAAAGACGATATGTCTGGTGCCTCGGTTGTTATAGCTACCATGGAGGTGCTTGCACAGCTTAAACCGAAAGTTAACGTTATAGCTCTAGCGCCGTTAGCTGAAAATATGCCTAGTGGTAGTGCTATCAGGCCGGGTGATATTCTTACATTTTATAATGGCAAAACAGCAGAAGTTAAAAATACTGATGCAGAAGGTCGTTTAATTTTAGCTGATGCACTTTCGTATGCTATTGCAAACTATAAGTTAGAAGCAATTATTGATATAGCAACACTTACTGGTGCTTGTGCTCACGCTCTTGGACCGTTTTACTCTGGCCTTATGAGTCAGCACGATAGTTTAGTTGCACGTATTGTTAAAGCATCCGAAACTTCTGGCGATAAAGTATGGCGACTACCGATGGATAACGACTATAAAGCTGCAATTAGATCTGATGTTTCTGATATGTGTAATATTGGAAACTCAAAATATATGGCAGGCGCTATTACTGCTGCCTTCTTTTTGCAAAACTTTGTAGGTAGCGTGCCTTGGGCTCATTTAGATATAGCAGGAACCGCTTTTGGTGTGCCTGATAGAAGCTATTTTAGACCAGGTGCCACGGGTGTAGGTATTAGATTATTTACTGATTTACTTATGAACTGGTAATACAAGCGTCTTTTAATGTATAAGTAAGAATTTGTATACAACCCTCAAGAATAGTATCTATCTCTTGAGGGTTGTATTTTAGCATAAAGCTAGCTGTATTTTTTATTTGAGTACTTTTATTTTTGACTTATTCTAAATTTGAATTATAATAAATAATAGATAATATAAAATTAGCTTTTAGAAGGGTTTTTGATGAATATATACAAAATTTTATATGTGATACCATTTTTAAGTTTATCACTTATTTATCCGATGCACAGTAATTATAACGGTCTAGGGCTTTTAAATGCAGCACATAATGGAATGATTGCACAGATAAAAACTGCATTAGAAAGTAATACACCTGTTAACTTTCAAGATGCATCTGGCGAAACAGCACTTCATAAAGCAGCAGCAGCTGGCAAAATAGATACTGTAAATTTTTTGTTGCAAGCAAATGCTGACGCAACTATAAAAAACAATGCTGGAGAAACAGCTTTGCACAAAGCAGTAGAGAGAGGAAATATTCTTATTATAAGAGTATTATTACAATTTAAGTCTATTCTTAATGTACAAAACGTAGAAGGTGATACAGCGCTTCATAAAGCTGCTTACCGAGGGGATATGCCTATTGTAGATCTTTTTGCTAAAGCGGGTGCTCGACTTACTTTAACAAATAAAAGAAAAAGAATACCCTATGAAACAGCAATTGATAGTAGGAAACCTAGTACAGCACAAGCTCTACTAAATCATAGGGATGCTAAAAAGGAACAAGCTAAAATATTCGTTGCAAAACTTTTGACTCGTATGTTTAAACAACATGAACCTCATATACCAGCTGAGTTACTCAAAGTTATCGCTTATTTAGCCTATACTGAAGGCTGGGATTTATTTGGTGTATCTAGTCAAGATCCTGTTTGCTGTATTTGCTTAGAAGGTCATCAATTAGATGCTAAAACTTCATGTAATCATGATTTCCATACTAACTGTCTAACAGAGTGGTTAAATACCAATAGTACTTGTCCTACCTGTCGTAATCAAATTATCAACTAAATTTAAGTAGTGCTTTTAGTATAAGCCTACTTATAAATAATACTTAAAAAGACCGCTAATAGTAGCGGTCTTTTTTTATGCTGATAGCATAGTTTGTGCGTAGGGATAGGAGGGACATGCCGTTTGTGTAGTATGCCATTTGAGCACACTGAGCTCTAAATCAATATACTTTTTGCGTGTCCATGCCTCTTTTTGTGGATGTGTTTCTAACCATTCAAGCACTTTAGGTAGATGCGTAAAAAAATTGAGTCGTAAAAAGTCGCCATGTGACAGACTTTTATCTAAAACTCTCGTTTTAATTTGAATAAGTCGAGGATGCGGTTTAAAAAGCCGCTCAGAAAAGAGTGGTCCGACTCTATCGATATTATCAAGTGCATCAGCAAGCCCTTTATTGGTTAACAAACGGCCAAAGTTAGAGAGCCCTTGTGGATCCAATCGTTGCACAAAATCTGCTGAAGAATAAAATGAGTATATTTGCTTAAACCGCTCATGTTTTACTAAAGGAGCAGTTTCTTTTTGTACAGGCGTTGCAAGTAAAATAAGTTGCTCAATAGTCAATGAACATTCTTTATGTTTATCAGCTATCTGTGCAATGTTTAATGCAATATTGCCTCCATGACTATGACCAATAAGTCTGATGCACGGTTCTTCTCCTGCGGTAGCTTTATACTGCTCTTTAAGCTTTATAATTGTGTGATAAAGTTGATGAGCAACTTTTTTACGCTCACGTGCGCTTAATGCACCGCTCCAACCAAAATAATAGAAAGTATCTAAACTAAATATATGAGGTGCTCCTTGCACAACAGTAGGCGCTATATGTGCTAAGTAGTACTTCTGATCGAATTCATGAGCAGGAGTTAAGCCCGTTGGACAATAGAAAAAATTGAAAAGAAATGGCCGCAAGAAATTAAACAGTGTTCCATGTACAAAAATAGTCAGTGTAGCAACTGCCATAAGCGTTCCTAAAAAAAGTAAATCAGACTGTGCTTTTGTCTTATTAAGCATACTTTACTTTAGGGAGGGAAAAAAACTAAAATGTATTTTGTTTTAAAAAAGCTAGAATTGCTTTAACAGTTGCTCTAGCGGTAGCGTAGATTAGAGTGTTTACGCGTAATCAAAAAAGACGAAAGTGGTAAAATGATTTTTAAAATAATTATAGTTTTGCTGTTCGTGCTTACGCTTTTAGGCGTCTACTGTATGCCGGTATTTAAAAAGCTACCTGCTCCTACGGGCCGATTTGCTGTTAGCTCAACCTTGTATCATTTTGTTGATCATGCTAGAAAAGAAATGCATATAAGTAAAAAAACAGGGCAGCGAGAGCTTATGGTGCGTGCCTGGTATCCAACTGATACACATACTGATGGCATTATTGCAACACAAAAATACCTTAATGATGTGGTGCCTGTCATGCAAAAGCAGTTTACTCAAAAGACCTCTTTGCCTGGATGGTTATTAAAACCATTTATAGCAGTCAAGACACATACTCAGTTACAAAGCTCTGTGACTACCGAAAAAAAAGTTTTTCCAGTAATTATATTTTCTCATGGCTTTAGAGCGCCTATAGAATTATATACTGCGTATATAGAAGAGTTGGCAAGTCATGGCTATGTTGTTTTTGGTATTAATCACACGTATGCAACCTATACAACTGCATTTCCTGACGGTAGGATAGTCTATTTTAACCAACAACATACCCTTGATACTACTCCAGCATCGGACCATGAGCTTGAGGTATGGGTAGCTGATATACACTTTGTGCTTGAAAAAATTAAGGAGCTTAAGAGCACTGATACTGTGTTTAAAGATAGGTTAGATTTAGAAAATTGTGGTTTTATGGGTCACTCATTTGGCGGTGTCACTGCGTTAGCAGCAGCTCAGGTTGAAAGCGCTTGTAAAGCTTTTGTTAATTTAGATGGTCCCTTGAGCTTGTATAAGCATAGAAAGCAAGGAAGTAGTAAGCCGTTTTTGTTTATGGTTCAAGAGTATGCACGTAGTAACAACACAGCTGATACAAAAGAAAAAATACACAAATTAATTGAATTTTGCCATGCTAGCAAAGCTTATGGACGTATTATAGAGATTCAAGGTGCAGGCCATCAGGCGTTTGGTGATTTTGTCTTTTTGAAATATCCACTAGCTAAACTGTTTGGTTTTGATGTTGGAACACGAGGTAGTTATGCTATTAATGCATGTATACGCAAAGAAATTGTAACATTTTTTAATAATCATCTTCATACTTCAGTTAGCAATGCTCATACTAGTAATAACTGTTGTAACTGTATTATAGAACGATTGTAAGAATACTAAAGCCACTCACTGCTGGGCTCTTTAGAGCAAGCTAGCGCTGAGTTTGATTTAATACATGGATTCACCTTTATTTTTATGTACATTTATGTTAATATATAATTATACACAATGGCATGTAATTAATGAGAGGGTGTTCATGAGCATAAGAAATGATATAAGTAGAATAATAATAGAGTTACCTAAAGATCAACATAAAAAGCTTAAGGCTAGAGCTGCTATTCTGGGTAAAAGCATGCGTGAAATTGTGCTTGAGTCGTTAGAATTAACTCAAGAGTGCATGTATAGTGATCATTCTCCTAATGTAGAAACACAGAAATCTATTCAAAATATTGAAGAAGGTAAGAATTTGACTGAGTATACTAGTTTAGAGGACCTTTCCAAAAAATTAGGGTTTTAAATGTTGCAAATTCTTACTGAGGGCAAGTTTGAAAAAGATATAAAAAAAGCACAAAAGCGTGGTAAAGACATGTCTAAGCTACAAGCGATTATTGCATTGTTAGTTATGAGCAAATTGTTACCTAAAAAAAATAAAAATCATAAACTTCAAGGAGTATTTAGAGAGTATTGGGAATGTCATATTGAACCTGATTGGCTTCTTATTTATAAAAAAACAGAAAAGGCTATAGTATTATCAAGAATTGGTAGCCATGCAGATCTGTTTTAAATATGTAGTGAACTATTTTCCATTATTTGATTTGCTAGCAAATTAAGATTTACTTGAATGTCACCAGGTAAGAGCATATCATGATCGTCTAAATAATTAGGAGCTTTATAATCTAAAGCTACAATCTGTGCTTGCGCATTAGAATTTTTATAATGAGCAATAAAACCCCGATCATCGTGGCTTAGGCCAATACATATTACTAAATCGACTTCCTGTAGATTTTGAGCGCTCCATAAGTCATGTGTCTTTTGATCTCCTGCAAACAATGGTCTTATGCCCGTTGCTTCATGCAGCAAATCGATATTTTCAGTAATAATAGAAGTTTTTAAGTGCTGAGCAAGTACAGCTAATCTTTTATGTGCAAGTGTAGTAGCGCTTTCAATTGTCGAAAGTACAAAAATTCCAAAGTTTCGAGTAACCATCTCAGGATTTGAAAGCATAGTACTTACTGTTTTAAGACCATCTGGCCGTCTTCCATTACGAGCAAACCCTAGCATGTCTTCAAGCTTTTGCATACTAGGCACTGAGCATGCAGAGATCCCTGCTCCTGTATAAAAAACAACCCGTTTTTGTTTTATTATTTGACTGAGATTGTCTCCAGATATGCTGTGTGGTGCACATTCTGACTGGTAGGGCTTCGCTTTGTAATACTCTTGAGGTATAGGAGCACTTGTTGAGTCTTGCTTTATAGTTCCCCAGGTATACTCGTAAGCAAAGTGAGTTTTTTCATTTGAAGTGCAGATGAACTTGTTTTTGATATTTTCCGGCAGCTGTTTGTGGAGTGCTGTATCAATAAAAAGTGTAAAACTGGTAGTATGATCATGATAGCAAATTTTAAATTCAAATAGCGGGTCGCGCCACTTAAATGCAGTTATTTGTTCTAATTTAAACTTTTGTAACTGGCTATATTCAAGCGGTGTTATTTTGCAAGGCTCAAATAATAAAGCATTGGTTTGTAATGTGGTACAAAGTATTAGTAAGAGTATTTTTAGTTTAAGCATTGGTAGTAGAAATTCTTTTTTATAAATAAGTGTTAATTTAGCTATTTTATAGTAGCAGAAATATGAATTTTTCTACAATTTATTATTATTTAAATTAGATTTTTAGAAGATATTCTTCTTTTATTAAAATACATCCATTTTACAAGTAGTCTATATAGTGTTAATCTTAATTTTATGTAATACAATCAATTTTAAAATTTCTTAATTATAGGCCTCAATGCATACATATTCTCTAATTTATATTTTAATTGTTCTTTCATCTTTAACTACAAATATATCATTATTAGGTAAGCTAACTCGATTTGATCAGGATTTGCTTCAAGCTGCTATGGACAACAGTGAAAGTCGTATTAAAGAATTATTATCTAATAAAAACATTCATGTTAACTGTCAGGCAAGCAATGATCTTACGCCTCTTCTCATATGTACCTATCGGGGGAACATTCAATGCGTAAAAATGTTACTTGATGCTGGTGCAAATGTTAACCTAGCTGAAAATGAGGGCAATACACCGCTTCACGTAGCTGCTTATGTAGGGCATGCAGCCATAGCTGAGCTATTACTTTCTGCTGGCGCTGGTATAGATAAAAAAACAAACAAAGAAGCAACTCCGCTTCTATTAGCAGTAGAGCGCAACCAGGGTGATTGCATAAAACTCTTACTTAAAAATGGTGCTTGCGTTAATATAGCTGATTATATGGGTGTAACTCCCTTAATGTATACTGCTAGTAATGGTAATGTAGAAGCACTTCAATCTTTGATTGATAAGGGTGCACAGGTCAACGCTCAAGCTAAATCTGATCAAGCAACTCTGCATTATGCAATTGCAGCTGGTAGTTTAGACTCTGTAAAGCTTTTAGTTAAAGCACATGCTTCTCTCAACCTTCCTGGTTATGATGGTCTTACTCCTTTAATGACTGCGGTATCGGCAGGTAATTCTTCTATAGCTCAGTATTTGATTGATAGTGGAGCTCGTATAAATGCTCAATCTACTGATAAATGGACGGCACTTCATTTTGCAGCTTTTCATGCCACAGTAGACTGTATGAAATCCCTTATTAAAGCAAAAGCTCAACTAGATTTGCCGGAAGCTGATCTTTTACTTACTCCACTTTACCTTGCTGCTTCAAAAGGGAATTTAGAATGTGTTAAGCTCCTCATTGAAGCGGGCGCAAATGTTGCTAAGCTTACTAAGCGCAATGAAACATGCTTAACAGCAGCTGCTGGTAATGGTTATACCAAATTACTTGAGTACTTACTTTCTTTGCCTAGAATAAAAGCGCAGATTGATATTCCTAATTGTAATGGCTCTACCGCTCTCTTTTTTGCTGCTCAAGAGAATCATTTAGATTGCCTAAAACTGCTTATTCAAGCAGGTGCGCAAATTAATGTTGAAAGCACTATTGGTACAACTGCTTTAGGCATTGCAGCTCAAAGAGGTCATGCTCGTGTGGTAGAATGTTTGATTAACGCAAAAGCCAATGTTAACTTTAGAAATAAAGATACTGGAGCAACTCCACTTTCTCTAGCTATAATTGATGGTCATTTATCTTGTGTAAAGCTTCTTGTTAAAGCTGGAGCTTCTGTTAATTCACCTATTTTTATTAAAGGTGAAAGTTCTGCTAGAAATATACAGTCCTATGAAACGTATACCCCTTTAGCGATAGCTCAAAAGTTTAAACATACGGATATAGTTAAATGTTTAAAAGAGGTTGGTGCCGTTCTATCAGAATTTTAAGTTATATTAGAGGTCAATAGATTCTTTAGGTGTTGTAACACAATTTATAACAATACCAAGCATGCATAAGTTAGAAAGAAGTGCTGAAACACCGTAGCTAATAAAAGGTAATCCAAGCCCTTTAGTTGGCATAAGGCCTGTAGCCACCGATATATTAACAAACGCTTGTAGGCTTGTAAGTAAAACAAACCCAGCAACAACATAAAAAGTAAAGTTTGTTTTACACTGTTGAGCTAATCGTAAGCCATAGTAAAGAAAAGCTACATAGAGGCCTACAAGTACTGTTGAACCCATAAAGCCTGTTTCTTCAGCAATAATAGAAAAAATAAAATCTGTATGTTGCATAGGTAGATAAAAAAACTTTTGTTTTGAGTGTGCTATTCCAACACCCGTAAGATTGCCTGATCCTATAGCAATAAGAGACTGAATAATTTGAAATCCAGCACCTCGCGGATCAGCCCATGGATTTAAGAAAGTTAAAATGCGTTTAAGGCGGTAGGGCTTAAGTACTACTAGAATCAAGCCTATAGGAACTAACGTTCCGGCCGTGGCAGCTAAATGTTTTGGATTACAATCAGCTAAAAATAAAAGCATAAAAGCAGTAATGCATAACGTAACGGTTTGACCAAAATCAGGCTGTTTAAGTAGTATAGCAGAAGTCACACCTAGAACGCATAAAAGAGGGAGATAGCCATAGATAAGCGAAGAAAGACGGTACTGTTTTTTATCAAGTAAATAAGCAAAATAAAGTAAAAAAGCTATTTTAAGCATTTCGCTTGGCTGAAAGCTAAAGCCACCAAGTTTAATCCAACGGTGAGATCCATGAATTGATTGCCCAATTTTAGGAACCAACGTAAGGCCTGTAAGAATCAGTGATGCATAAAAAGCTAGTGGAGTACATTTTTTTATAAAATGTAAAGGTAAAAAACGGAAAGACAATAGTCCAACAGCACCTAAAACGCATCCCATAAGTTGTTTTTTTACAAAATAATGACCTAGTCCAAAACGCTCACCAGCATATACTGAGCTTGATGAATAAATAAATACTAGTCCTATAAAAACAAAAATAATGATAAGCGCTACAAAAACAGTTAAACCAGTATGTTTTTTGTTTTCGATCATAAACGCCCTTTATAATATAAAAAAAGTTAAAGCTTTGCTATACTAAAGTACATTAACTAATCTATAATTAGCAACCAATGGAAAATATCACTATGAATAAATTTTACTTTTTATTGTGTAACATGGCTATAATAAGTACTTCTCAAGCGGTTATTAACTTATCTCCATCGTCATCTTACATAGAATTAGCGCATAAAGGTAATGCACTAGCAGAAGCTGTTAAAGAGGGGGATTACAAAAAGGTTATGTTATTGTTGAATTATCTGTATGACATTAATAGCGCAGATGAATCAGGATATACACCGTTACATTGGGCAGTCGGCACACAAGATGAATCTATAACGCGTTTACTTCTTGAGCATGGTGCTTTAATAACTCCAAGTATGTCTGGTCTTACGCCCCTTCATCTAGCTGCCTTTAAAAAAGACATAGTATTGCTAAAAATGCTCTTACATTATCCTCTATCTCTTGACTATAAAGACGCCTCTGGTTGTACTGCTTTGTACTATGCTGCTTGTACAGACGATCAGGCAACAGTTGCTTTACTATTAGATGCAGGTGCTTGTTGCCATTGCATTTCAGCGGAGCTTTTAGAAACAGTATCAAGTAATACAATAAAAAGTAGCATAAAATTGTATAGAGCGCTTCTTGAGGCTTCGTATTGTAATGTTAAAGAGGTCAATCTTTTATTGCTTAAAGGCGCTCAGCTTACTCCTTTAATAGTAGCTAATTTAAAGAACTTAGCTCAGGTTTTTGATGTTGTAGAAAAAAAAGATTGCTTAACTTTAAAAAGCTTATTGGGTTCTGGAGTCTCTATTAATGCTAAAGATATAACAGGTGATACATTGCTTCATAAAGCTATGAAAACACAAGATACTTCTTTGGTAAAGCTATTGCTTGATAATGATGCTGATATGACTCTTAAAGATGCACAGGGAAAAACACCTATTTATTTAGCATCTACGGCTGAGCTTCTGCGACTTTTTATTTATACTAATAAATAACAGTAGAAAGAAACAAGTATATGGAAAATGTTATTATATATCTTATTGGTTTTGCAGGAACTGGTAAATTTACCATAGCTAAAGAGTTGAGTTTAAAAACAGGTGCTCATATTGTTGATAACCATCTTATTAACAATCCTATTTTTAGTGTAATTCATACTGATGGAAGCACGCCCATTGCCCGAGCAGCATGGCAAAAAGTTAGTGTAATACGAGAAGCTGTTTATACTACCATTGAAGATATCTCACCAAGAAAGTGGAGCTTTGTTTTTACTAATGAGCTCATAGAAGGATCAGCAGTAGATCAAAAAATATTTAACCGCGTAGCGAGTATTGCAGAAAGTCGTAACAGTATATTTGTTCCTATACGTCTTGTATGTGATTTAGAAGAACTATACCGCCGTGTAGAAAGCGTTGAACGATCAAGCCGTTATAAATTAACCGATCCTAAAGTTGCGAAGTCAGTATTTGAACATGCAAGTGTGCTGAAAATTTCTCACCCCCTAGCCTTAACTTTAGAGGTAACTTGCTTGTCTGCTCAAGAAAGCGCAGCAAAAATCATAGAATATATAAACAACTTGTGTCTAACTATTGCTTAGTGGCAGTTTTTTGGGCAAATGTTACAGAGTACTTGGATAAGCATGATTTTGCAGTAAAAGGCCCAGATTGTTTAACCTGGGCCTTTTACTGTATATTTACTAAATGTATAATATTACTTTTTTGGTATTGCTGTTAAATACTGGGTTGTACGTGGTGCAACTTCTTTATAAGAGCCAGCTTTGCCTGTTGGTTTATAATCAGCTGCTAAACGCTCATACTTAATGCCCCATAATGTACCAGGCACAATTGAGAAAGAAAGCGTTTTTGGACTTCTTTCTTTTGCATCTGATAAATTGGTAAGCGCTAGCG
This sequence comes from Candidatus Dependentiae bacterium, assembly GCA_013821315.1. Lineage (NCBI taxonomy): Bacteria > Candidatus Babelota bacterium. The sequence goes on from JACDHA010000001.1 coordinate 28,846, forward strand.
GTTGCTTGTCAACAGTAATAGATTCAGCCATAGGATGCACTTGCTTTATACGTAATGTTGCCCCGGGCCTTATGGCTTTTATGGTAGTGCCAAGCCAAATAGGTAGATCTTGTATAGTTGAGCTGTTGCGTACCCCTTCTATTGATTGTTTATCAAGGGTAAGAAGATCTTTCGCTCTTGTTGCTTCAGTTTCAATAGTTACTATAACAGGCTTGCGTGTTGTATTGGTAAGTTGGACATCAAGTCCATGCATAAAGAATGCAAAACACAGCGGTAGAATACCTATAGTAATCAGTAAGTAGTTTTTCATGAAAATGCTCACTTTTAGCTTACTCATTTGTTGTTTTTATATTACCTTGTTCATCTATAGTAATAGTAGCATTGCTTAGCAATCCAGGCAGGAGCTTTGTACCATTTTTTGTAGCTAATACTCTATGTTGATTATCTTGATTTAATGAGAAAGGCTTCTTGGTTTTAGCTTTTCTGGTGATTACATAAGCCGCTGTTGCTTTATAAGATGGCTCTTCCTTTTGCATAATGGCTTGTTCTAGGCTATCTGTAACTGCTACGCCCTGCCTACCTAAGATATAACCTTCGGGAGTATACTCAATAAGATAGGCATTTTGGTCAGAGTTATTAATAATCTCTTTTATTTGATCAGCTTGAGTAGAGGAAACTGCAAATAGTGTAAGGGTAAATAAAAATTTATTCATAAAATATCTCCTGTTTTTGATTAATATAAATTTAAGTTATATTAGTAATTATATATTAAAAACATACCTAAAATCAATAATGGATAATTTTTTTAGGATATTCAAGAAAAAAGAGAGGCATAGTGGTTTTTAAAATACTCTTGATTTTGAGCAGTAAAACTTCGGAAAATACCTTTTAGCTCCTCAAGCTGAGCCTTCTTGAGTGTCAACAGGTTAATTTTTTGGGTGTTGATACTACAATCGTGTAAAAATTGTATAAACAGAAGCTGATCTAGAGTAAGTTGGCCCTGAGTATACTTATCCAAGTCATCTAAAAGGGTTATATTCCACATTTCAATAGACCCAGTTTCTCCTGCAGTTAGAATTACGTTATGCTCTTTGTTCCAGGTACCATCAAAGAGCACTGCGCTATTGTTTAGATAAACAGCACAATGAGTTTGCTTATAATGGGTTATGTGAGCCGTTTTATCTGTTGAAACGCTTAAAATATACTGTTTGTCGGGACTCCAGAGACAGTTGTTAACGTTGTCTGTATGTTTTGTAATAAGGGTTCTTTTTTTAGTCTGTGGATCATACAACAAGGTTGTTCCATTAAAAAGACCTACTACTAGTTGCTGAGTGGTACTATTATAAGAAATACTTGATGGGAAACTTTCAAATTTGATAGTTTCATAAGGTTCAGATGCTGCTTGATTCCAAAAAGCAATTTTAGATCCAAAGCCAATTATAAGTGTGCTATCGGTGTCGGCAAAACAAAGCACACTTATAGTATCGTTAAACAAGCCATATTGCAGATCATTACAGTTACCTACTAATTGAACAACTGGTTTAACCGAGTTAAGATTAATAGTATATACGTTTCCATTCCAATCGCCGACAGCTAGCTGGGTGTTAGCTGAGTTATAGGCCAGTGCAGTAATATGTTCAGTGCCGCATTGGATAATCTGATCAATTGCTTGCTTTTCTAAAGAATATATAAGTAAATAGCCACTTTTGCATCCGAGTGCTACATAGTTACCGCAAGAACTTAATTGAGCTTTCAGCATTGTATATGGTTCAGGTAAAGTGTAACTGTTCATAATGCAGTAAGTATTAATACTACCTATATGTATTATATTGTTATCAGAAATAGCAATAAATTGATCGCTCGTAGGTCGAAAAAACACAGCTTTAACTGCTTTAGTATCTATAGGTATTGTTTTAGTGGGGTGTTCTATAACTAAGGGGAAAAAAACTTCTGAGTTTTTACGGATATATTTTTTTGCAATTATGTACTGTGTCTCTTTGGGTAAATCAAGAAAATGTGTATTTATACCATAGAGATCATATAAAATATGTGCTTTGATAAGTATACTTGCACTGAATACTATTATACCCACATAATATTTACCGTTTTTTTTATACATGTGAAGCCTAAGAGATTTACTGTTGTATTAGCTGATACTCTTAGTTAGTATACTCAATTTTAAGATATATAAAATAAGCATAAGGCAAAATGTCTAGTCTTGCCTTATGCTTTGGTAAAAATAATGTGATATAATTAAGCTTCTTCTTCCAGGTTCATATCTTCTTGGAAAGCTTGTGAGTTATCTAAATCGGTGTCTGAAAAATCTTGTTCACTAGGCATCATTTGAGCTCGAGGAGCATTTTGATACTGTTGGCCTTGATACGATTGTGTATCTACCATTTCACGATTAGGACAAGCAAAAGCAGCTGAGATTGTAAAAACTGATAAAAGTGCTAGTAATTTGTTCATAAAACTCCTTAATTAGTATTATTAATTTTGATATTCTTTAATGAAAATAACATAAGTAATATTATAAAATCAATAAATATTAATAAATGCTATTATTAAGTAAATAATAATAGTTCATTATTTTAGTATCCTATGTCTTGAAATGGCATAAAATAGTTACGTATACTACCATACAGATAGCTATATCTTGTAACCGGAGACAGTGTATGATACGTATTCTTACTTTTAAAAACTTTGTGTTAGGGGCTTTTTTACTAAGCTCGACTTTTTTACCTCAAACTTACAGTGAAAACCCATCAAAAGGAGAAATTAAAAGAGCTCTCAGAGATTTTAAAAAAGAACTTCGTGAGAAGTTTGAGCGTCAAAATCAACAGTATGCGTGGTCATATGCGAGTATGCTTACTACTAAAGATCGTAAAAATATTACTTTACAAGATCTGCTGCATACTCATTATTTAATTTTAAGAAATATTGATAATGTTAATGCAGGCCGCCTACGTACTATGAACGTTAAGCTATTATCACAACCTCACATTAAATTTCCCAACTACCACGATGTTCCTGCGCAGGTCAATAACTTTTTTAATTGGTTACATGCTGTTGAAGGAGATCCTGTAACTATAGCTATTAGAGCTTTTTGTAAACTGGTATTAGAAATACATCCTTTTGCTGATGGTAATGGGAGAACTTCACGTCTTTTAATGAATGTGCTGTTAGTTCAAGCAGGTTATCAGCCTGTTAATTTTCATAAAAAAACGAACCCTCACGAATACTATAAAATATATATTCCCGCATTAAATAAAGTTTTATTTTATAAAGACTACACAGAATTTGATGCCCTTATTCGAAGCCGTCTTAAAAAAAGAACAAGAGCTACTCAGAATAATGAGCAGCTCCTTGAGTATTTTTAGTAGTTAGTTTTTTTATAGAAGCAGGTGATATACTACCTGCTTCTAGCGTTAGCTTTTTTACTCTATAATTTTGTTTTCTTTTATAAGTACATGGTTTTTTGCGCCTACATATACTGCTGCTACAAGCCATAAGCCTATAAGTCCTAAACTTATAAAACTGCCATATACAAGAAGTTCAGATAGGTCATCTTTAAGTTTATTATTTACTTGTGCTCCTCCAGCTTTAGCGAATCTGCTACCAAACGTGTCTATCCAGCCTTTAGATTTAAACTTTGCATCTTTACTTGTAGGAATATACAGCATTTCTTTTATAGGGTTATTAACAGCATAACCTAGGCCTTTAATAAGTACCATCATGCCAAAAGTAATCCATAAAAGCTGTGTAGCCGATGGTAAAGCAAGTTTAAAATAAATGACAAAACCCAGTATAAGTAAGGCTACTGCTAATGGATAGATTACCAAACTACGACGCAGACCAAAGCGTTTAATAACGTAACTAGTGCCAAGTAATGCTACAACAAATGAAAGTATATTAATGGATACGCCATAGATCCCCTGAAAACGGGTAAAAGCAACATCGCTTACATACAAAGGTGATAACGTTGCTTGAGCTTGCATTTGATATTCAACTATTTGAGAGATAGCTTCATAAAAAGTTGATATCACTAAAACGCCCAACAAATAAGGACGAGAAACTAGCAATGTAAACCCAGAGAAAAAGCCTTCAAAAAATCCTTCTTTTTTCTTTTCTGTTTTAAGTGCAACTACATTGCCCTTTAGCTCATGGGCAGGTATAGTAGCCATAAAGTAACGAATCATAGGAATAACTGCTGCTACTAATACACTTGCTAGCGCGAGGATAGGCCATAAACTACCAATTGAATCTGAAAAGACAAGTACAGCTGAGCCTGCTACTGCACCAAGCTGTGCTATAGCTACGATAAGAGGAAAACCACGCTTAGCTGAATCTGAGGTAGTAATACTATTGGTAAACGACCAAAAAAGAGCCACTACCAATGAACCAAAACTTTCAATAGCAAAATAGCTTACCCAGCCAGTTGTGGCAAGAAGTGTTCTTCCAACAGCTTCTACTCCATACCACTCTTTGAAAAACAGTATGGCTGCTAGGCTACTAAAAATAAGCGCATAAAAAGAGCAAATAATATAAAATAACTGATGCTTTTTAAAAATATCAATAAGCTTTGAGTATACAAGTACAAGGCCTAGAACAACAAAAGGTGACCAGAATTTAGCCGTAGGCTGAAAGAGACGCCCTTGATGGGCAAGCCAACCAAGACTTTCAGGAAAGGCTACTTTTAAAAAAAGAGTGTTTTTAAGTAGTCGTAGCAGCCAATAGGTGCCAATAATTAAAAATAGCGTATAGGAAAGCAACTTGAATTTTTTAATTTCATCTGATTGCAAATCAGGATAGAAATACGAAATAACATGAGTTAACATGAAAATACCCCTTTCTACGGGCAAAAATATAAATAAGGTCAAAAAATATATGAGAAGCTCAAGAGAATAGTTTTTTTAGTGGTTAAGCGCAGTAGTATATCTAGTAATAATATATATAAGCGTAGCAAATCAGAGTTTATTGTCAAAGTTGCTTGATTTTTTCAAAAGCTATTTTTTATACTATGTATACTTACAATGGTAAGTGCGCGTATAAGCTAAAGGAGGCTTGGATGAATTGTTCAGTATGTACTTTGGTAGGAATTGCGGCTCTTGGTGCAAGTATCCTGGTTGTTTTTTTTGTATTTTTAATTTTTAGGCGGCGTTAAAAGTTGACAAGATCTTTATTGCTATGTAATGCTAAGCTCTTAAATTAAGCGTACAAGAAAAATTTTTAAATAAGAAGTTTATGAAAAAAGTATACACCGGTCTGCTTATACTAGGTTTGCTGCTCATCTCTGGATGTCAAAGGGTGACAGTAACAACAGAACATCTACAGCTAAAAAATGTAGCGTGCCAGAATTTGGGGAGCTCATTTGTTGTACCTGAGTGTAGTATGCGTCGTCCGCTTAAAGATTGTCTTTCACGTGATGAAGCTTTTGCATTAGCAATTGCTAACAATCAAACGTTACAATCGCAATTGCAAGATATAGGGGTAGCTAAAGCTGATTTAGTACAAGCTGGTCTTTATACTAATCCGTTACTAGCAATAGTAAGCAATCTGCCTTTTCAAAAACTCAATGTGCCTAATTATAGTATTACAACTTCATTTGCCTTAGCAGATTTGTGGCAGACGCCACTACGAAAAAAGATATTTCATGCTCAAGTTCAATCTGCAATTTATCAGATGATACAAAATATTCTTGACCTTAAAGTGCAGGTGCGTAAAGCCTATGACGCAGTTGTCTATGCGCAAAATCAATTAACACCAGCACAGCAAGCAGTTAAAGAGCTTATGCATGATGAAGCTTATACAAGTATAGATGCAGCAAAAGCTCAAGTAGACGTTGAAGCTGCGCAGGTAAGAGTCTCTACAGCTTTTATTACTTTATATACTATTTTAGGCATAGATGACTTTGCTTTACAAACAAAACTTTGTGATACTTTAGAAATGGTGCCACCTATTCCTGCTTTAGAAATACTTTGCTGTTGGTCGCAAGAAAGTCGGCCAGAAATTGCTAATGCACGTTGGAAAATAGAGCAATATAAAGCAACAGTTACGTATGAAAAAGTACGTGTTGTTAAAGACGTAAACATGGGTTTTAGTTATGCACAAGATTTTACACTAAATACCGGTCTTGGCCCAGAGTTTGACACCCATGTGCCGTTGTTTGACCAAAATCAAAGTGCTATTGCACGCAATCAGTTTTTACTTGAAAAGTCTTTACGTGAGTATGAAGCAGTGCAGCTTAAAATTAAAGCTGAAGTATACCAAAACTATCAAACTTTTATAAGCATTGCTAAACAGTTAGATAGTTACCAACATCAAATAATCCCTGGTTATAAAGCGCTGATGCTGTCTAAGCCACAAGATGATACTGTAGCTAAAAACTTGCAAGAAAGCCAAAGTAAACTTATAGATTTATATTATAACGCACATACTGTTTTTGCTGACTTAGAACGAGCAGTAGGTCGTGAGATAGCTGTAAAACCTAAGCTAGTGCAAAACGTAAGCTGTTGACAATTATTACCCTCTCATTACAGTTAAATAAACTAGCTAAACATAGTTACTTGTAGTTTATAAGCGTAATTAGATAAAGGTAATCTATGAATATTCGATTTTATTTTTTAATGGTAGGCGCTTTAGCTGGCTTAAGTCAGCCTAGTTTTTGTCCTCCAAATACAGTGTTAATTGATGAGCAACAGCAGATTGAAGTACTTGTACATAGAAACTTACATGAGCTCTCTAAATCTGATGGGGTAAGTCTTGGCGCGGTACAAGACTTTATGCAACACATGTTCTCTGCACCAGAATCAGTAAAAGAGTCTTTAGCGGCAACATTTAAAGATGTCTCTCTTCCTCTTACACAAAAGTTTATTTATGTATTAAAGCAAAGTACTTCTGCTGTTTTAAAAACTAAAACGACACAACGTTATATGCAAGCAGTAGCTCAAGCCACGCTTAAGGCTTCGCTTTCTACAGCTCTGCTTAGTAGTCTTTCAACATTAACGGGTAATATGGGCGCCGATGTAGCGTTACAAACAGTTATAGCGTATATGTTGCTGTATGGCACTGAAGCTATGGCGCAAGTAGCTTTACACGATACAGTAGCGCTTGCACCAAGCTCTCCTGTAAGTGCAGCTTTAGCTACAAAAAATAGAATGCTTGCTCAAAAAACAGTTACTCTTTTACCCCAGGAAAGAGATGCCTTTTGTCAGGGCGTTCACTCGTTGGTTGCAAAAGAAACAGCACGTTCAGTTCTCTCTACAGGCCTTGAAGCTGCTTGTTTTTCTCTTATATCTACTCAAGTAATAGCAAAAATAATTGAGGCTGAAGGTGGACTGCAAAATATAGGTCTTAGTATGCTCCATAATGCTCAATGGGTTGGTAGTTTACAATCAACCACAACAGGAGAGCTAGCACAAGAAGAAAATCTTATGTGGATTTTTGGTAAGTTACAGCAGAACTTTCTCTGTAGCAAAGAAAAGCAGCAGTTTTTGGCTGCTGTTGTGAGCTCTGCATTACAAGGTGCTCTTGTAGCACTTATAATACAAAATCTTGGCTGTGGCTTTTATTTTGAAACAGGGCTCATTAATGCTGTAGGTAATGCTGCTCTAGCCGGAGCTGCTGAAGGGCTTATACAATACCTAACCTATGGTACTAAAAATGTAGGGCTATTAAGTGATTTACTTACCGGTGGAGCTCTGTGTGTAGGGCGATTGCATTCTCTTGGCCTACAACCTACATTAGCTACCACAACTTCTTTTGTAATGCAAAAAACACTATCTAACGTTATTGACCAAACAGTGATCAAACAAGGTGGTTGGCAAAATGTGGCTAAGCGAATTTTAGCTCCTACGCTTCCTGTTGGTCTATTTTCTTGGTCTTCACCTAGCTCTTGGTTTAATTCTATCACTACAGGTATACAGTCTAAAGTAACTGATTTTAAATCTGTAATAAGCCAATTAAGCTTAGGTGGTTCAACTGTATAAACTTTTAATTGCGTGTTAAATACTCAGTAAAAAAGGGGACTTGCTTATGCAAGTCCCCTTTTTGTAATTAAAAATTACCGTCTTTTGCGGTTAGTGGTTCTAGTAGTTCTTTGTGAAGATCTTTTATTAAGAGTTCGTAAAGCTAGAGCTTTTTTCTGTAGTTGTGCTCTTCTAGTGCGCGTTTGTTGTGCACGAGCAAGCCTTAAACGAACTGCTGCGTTTCTTACAGAAGGAGCTTGGCGACGTTGTGGTTGTTGACGACTATTTAGTGCAACTCGTCTTGCCCTCTGTTGCGGCTGTTGGCGTTGATTTGGTGCTATTCTTCTTGACGGCTGTTGTCTTATACTAGGTCTAGGGTTACTTGTAGGCGCAACTTGAGGCGTATGCACAGGTTGAAAGTGTGGCTTGTGTGGAGTAGCAGCTCCGCCAATACCAAAGTGCTGACATAAATAATCAATATGCTTTTTTATTGGTGTATGTTCATGTATAGGCTCGTTCATGTTATCGCATACATGGAGCTCTCTGTGTCCATCAGCACGCTTTACTACTGATGCCAGGACTGCGTGGGGTACCCCACGAGCACTATGAACACTACACATAAAATGAGCAAAATGTGATTGTCCTAAAGGAGCTCTATCAAGCTCTTGTTGTAGGTGAGAAATAGTTTCTTCGCCTCTGCGCTGATGTGCTTGATTAATGAGCAATTTTACGTGTGCAGCATCATGATGATTACCAACTGGTACAGAAAGAGACTTACTTATTAAAGGGCTTACTCCATAATCTTCAGTACGAAGGGAAAGCCATCGATTAAGTCCTAAATGAGGAGCCAAGCCTTCAATAGTAGTGTTACTTGCACCATGGTTAGGTGCTATTCCTTGTTGTTGTAATCGTGGCAAACAAGTGTTTTTAAAGCGGTTTACATCGCTGTAAGCATTATGTTTACCGTTAGAACTCTCTAAGCTGCAGGCATTATAAAGTGTGTTATATCCACAAGACCAACCGTTAACTTGTTGTACTTGGTGATGGTATACGGGTTTATTATTTAAGCTTGCAGGTAAAGGTAACGCTTGTACTGTTGTATGAATGAAAAAGGTTAGCAATAAGTTTGTAAGCATGAAAGCTTTATGGTTTTTAAGATAAGTAACGTAGTGCATAAAAGCTCTCCCTAAGTATTATATAATTATATAGTATATTATTATATTACTAAGTATAATTAAAAAGTCAAACTGAAGTAAAAAAAGAGCTTGTGCTTTAATAACTAGTAATATAGCCGACTTTTAAAAGTCGGCTATATTTTTTTATTTTTATAAACTGGAGATAGCTGCTATCTTAATGGCTATCGGTGCCTTTACGTATCAGCGTTATGCTAAGTCTGTATAGTATTGGGGCTGTTGTAGCCCTATAGATCAGCGCCAGCATTCATAAGAAGTTGTGCTAGCTCTTTATACAGAAGCTAACTATTTTTGCACTATTTGGCAGCTATTAGTTTAGTGTAGACCAATACTAGAGTTTAGTTTTGCAAAACCCTATACTAATAGTAGAGAGCATACATTACAGCAAAGCGCAAAGGAGCTGCTATGTTTGAAGTGGTTATACAACCTGACACGCTACATAATTTAGATTCATTTGTTTTACCTTTTTTAAAATCCTTGGATATACGTCAATCATCGCGTGACACGTATCATAGACAGTTGCGGGAGTTTATGGTGTGGCGTCTCCAGACACAAACCGGTACGCTTGTGCGCCAAGATTTACTTGATTATAAAGAATATCTTAAATATGATAAAAATCTTACAGCGTTTACTATAGGTGGGTATTTAACTGCCGTACGCCGTTTTTTTGAATGGCTTGAATCTATGCAGATTTATCCTAATATTGCCAAAGGCATAAAAGGGCCAAGGCGAAAACGTGGTTTTAAAAAAGATGCACTTACTATAGATCAAGCAAAGTTATTGCTCAGCACTATTGACAGATCAACACTGAGTGGTAAACGTGATTTTGCTATGCTTAATCTTATGGTTCGCACCGGTTTACGTACTATCGAAATCATTCGTGCAACACGTGAAGATATAGGCAGGCAGGGCGGTGAACCCGTGTTGTTTATTCATGGTAAAGGTCGTGATAGCAAAGATGAGCTTGTATTGCTTACTGAAAGCACACTTGTGCCAATACGGGACTATTTTGTTGCTCGTGGGCGTGTCCGTGATCAAGATCCGGTGTTTGCTTCTCACAGCACTAAAAATTGGGGTAAGCGGTTAACTACACGCTCTATTTCTCGTATTGCTAAAAATCACTTAAAAGCTATTGATATAAATGATGCTCGTTTAACTGCGCATAGTTTGCGTCATACCGCTATAACATTTAGTTTGCTTGCTGGTGCTACGCCCCAAGAAGCGCGAGCAATGGCACGACATTCTGATATTAATACAACACTTATTTATGCTCATAATATTAATCGTATAAGCCAAGCGCCTGAGCGTAAAATTGATGCATTTTTAGATGATACTCTTTAAGCCTAACTGGTAAAATTTTATTGTTTATGGTATACTAAATAGAGTAAAATAATTAAAAAAATGGAGTGCAATTCATGACATTAGCAAAAATAAAAAAAAGTTCTGATACTCTCTATGACCTAGAGCTTATTAAAAATACGGTTGCTAAAGGTGCTACAGAAGAAGAGCTTAAAACGTTGATTTATCTGTGCAAAGAATATAACTTAGACCCTATTAAAAAAGAGATCTATTTTTTAAAGTATGGTGGTAAGGCAACTATACTTACCAGTCGCGATGGGTACTTGAAAATAGCTAATCTTAATGAGCAGTTTGATGGACTTGAAAGTGATGTTGTCTATGTGGGAGATAAGCTTACTAAAAAAGATGATGGTAGTTTGCATATAGAATATAGCCCCGAGCATTTGTCATTTGATAAAACTAAGCTCATGGGTGCTTTTTGTAGTGTTTTTAGAAAAGATCGTAGAAAAGCAACTACCGTGTTTGTAAGCCTTAAAGATTATTATAAAAAAGGTGCTCCTATTTGGGAGCAGTATATTAATGCAATGATTCTAAAAGTAGCTGAAGCAATGGCTCTTAAACGTGCTTTTTCTATAAGTGGTCTTGTTACTCGAGAAGAAATTGAAAAAGAGCATTTTGAAACTGATATAGAGCCAGAGTTGATTGAAGAAAAGTTAGTAACCGAAGCACAGCGTAAAGCAGTATTTGCTATAGTATCTTCTAAATCGTTAACAGAAGAGAGCGTAAAAGAGCTGATGTTAAAAAACTTTAATAAAACTGCCACGAAAGATCTTACTAAAGAAGAAGCGCGTAGTTTAATTTCTTTTCTTAATAATTTATAAGTTTTAGGCATTAGTTAATGTTTTTGGTGAAAAGTTTTTTGTTTATTTTTGGATTAGTAACTATGAGCCCGCTGTGCTGCATGGACTGGGGTGCAATGGCTGATAGCTTGCTTATACATGCTGCTATAAATAATTCTCTAGAGCTAGCTCAAATAGCATTAAAAGATCATGCTTATCTTAATGCTCAAGATACTCTAGGTTGTACTTCTGTCTATCATGCCGCACTGTATGGGCACAGCGAAATGCTTGAATTTTTGCTTCAACATGGTGCTGATCCTAATATTAAAGATGCGTTTGGTAATTATCCTATTGGCAAAGCTGTAGAGGGTAATCATCTAGAAGCAGTTAATTTACTTATTGAGTATGATGCTTATTTGTATGTAAAAAACGCACAAGGGTTAACTCCTTTAGACCTTGCTACACTAAGTGATTCTACGGATGTACTTATGCTATTGATATCTACCGGATTAGATTTAACGAGTATTGATACTACTCCTACAAGTGCTATTGAGCACTATCAGAAAAAAAACAGAGAAGTTGCTTGTGCTATTATTAAGTTGTATAGTCAAGCGCTTAATGCCTACGGACAGGCGTCTAATAGTAATTCTCAGAGAGCACAGTTTGCTCTAAATGCTTTGCGTAGTATAGTGCCTAGTATAGCTACTAGGCTGCTTTCTCTTTTACAGCATAGATTAAAAAAATCGAGTAATTAACTGAGTAAGCACTTTTGATAGTATTTACTCAGTTAAAGTGTAACTATTCAGTTTGTTTAAAAGTAAATGAAGCAAGTACTAAAAAAGCTATTACAAACAAGCCTAAAGCTCCTAAGTTTTTAATCATATCCCAGTTGTCAGCAGTTCCTGCTATAAGCTTTAAAATAATATTATTGGCGTAGTAAAGCGGTAAACCATGTGCTGTCCACTGAGCCCATACTGGTAGTTTAGCTACGTCTACTAGTAAGCCTGAAGCGAAAATTGAGGGTAATGCTACTAGAGGTATAAAAGGAAAAATTTGTGCTTCAGTACGCGCAAAAGTTGATATAAAAATACCAAACATAATAGATACCAAAGAAAGAAGCCATATTACTCCAAAAAGAGCCAGCACTGTCTGCCATGAGTAATGTAAATTAAAAAGGTATATAGTTTCACCTAAAGCTACAATAGTTACCAGCAGTGCTAAAAAGCTGTAGCCTAAGGTGTAGCCACTCATAATATTAGTACGTGTAACGCCGTTTATAAACATACGTTCAAGAGTGCCTTGTGTCCTTTCTTGTGCAAGAACAATAGCGCATAATAAAAACGATAAAAAATAGACAACAAAAGCAGTTATAGGAAGGGCATAGCGATCTACGGGTATTGTCGCTGGCAAGGTATCCATAAATGTTTTAAGAAAGTAAATTACTATAAAAGGTGCTAGTAAGGTTGATATAAAAAACTTTTTATCCCTTTTAAGCTGACTGAGTACGCGGGAAGCTATAATAAAAGCATTATTCATGGTGTTTTCCTAAAAGATCAAGAATAATTGTTTCAAGTGAATCTGCATGTATAGAAAGTGCCTTTATAGTACTAGGAAGGCCCACAGGATGAAGAGCCTCAGCTAGATCTTCTGGGCGCCCTTTAACTGTTTTTTCTATTGTTTCACCGCTTTCTAATGTAACAGAAAGATGTATATGGCCACGCTGTAAAATAGCTTTTGGAGTATCGACAGCAAGTAAGGTGCCTTGGCTAATAATAGCTAATTGATCACATAATAGAGCTTCATCCATAAGGTGAGTACTTACAAAAAGAGTTATACCTTGCTGTGATAATCGCCGAAAAAGCTGCCACGTTTTAACTTTTAAATGGGGATCAACTGCTGCTGTCGGTTCATCTAAAAAGAGAATAGTTGGTCTATGCAGAAGAGCACAAGCAAGTGATACTCTTTTTTTCATGCCGCCAGAAAAAGTATAAATTTGATCGTTAGCTCGAGCACTAAGTTCGGTGAAAGCCAAGATTTCGTCTATTTTATGTTCTAAGTTGTCGGTATTTTGAAGTTTGCCAAAAAAACGTACATTTTCTCGTGCTGAAAGATCTTCATATAACGCTGGTGCTTGAGGCATGTAGCCTATTTTGGTGCGTACTATTTTTCTTTGTTTAAGGGGATCATGGCCAAGTACTTCTACGTAACCACTAGTAGGTTTTAGTGATCCTACAAGTGATTTAATAAGCGTGGTTTTGCCAGCGCCATTAGGCCCTAATAAACCAAATATCGTCCCTTGAGGTATAGTTAAGCTAATATTTTTAAGAGCTTCACGTGTACCATACGTTTTAGAAAGTTTTTCTATTTTTATAGCATTCATTGATTTCCTCGCTCTACTGTATAGAAATAGCCTGTCACACACAATAAGTGTAGCTCTACACTTAAAACAATTTTGTTATTAGCCTACTTTGTTTGTAATTTTTTTGTAAGTAGAAGTTAAATTACTTGTTTAGCCTGTACAACTATTTTATACTATAAAGAGATACTATTTTTATATCACTTAAAGGAGAAAATATGTTATATCGTACAGCTTTATTTTCAATTGTAATGACAGCTTCTAACTTACTTGCAGTTTGTGGCTGTAATCAACAAACACCCCTTAAAACTGCATTAAATCAAGCGCAACCACTTGTAGCAGCTTATATACAGCAAGCTAGTGTTCAAGAGAGACAAAATCTTGCTCGTTATCTCACTTATTACCGTTCTGAGGGTGGTTATCAAGCCGTAACGCCAGCACCTAAAGAAGTGCGTGAAGCATTAACTCCAGCATCAGCTACTTTATTTAACAAAATTAAAGAACTAGCAGCACCATTTGTGGCTCCAAGCACAACGAGGCCGGGCGCAAGTAAGTTATCTGCTGCAGGTAATACTTATTATCAAGAACTTATTAAAATGGTACAAGCTTCTTTAGTTACTACAGCATAACGTATTGTGTATGTTTATACAAAAAAGTACAGCTGTCTTTTATGGTACATTTTTGTTAATAAACTTCTGTGTAACTATCACCTATGGTCAAAAACAAGCGTTAGGCAGCAGCGCTTGTTTTCAAAAACGCGTCAATGAGCTTATAGCTTTTTATACGTGGCCTACTGCTCAATTACCTGCTATTGCTGTACGTATGCTTTCGCCCTTAGAATCGAAAATACGCTCAGTAGAAGCAGCAACTATTATTTTGCCTTTATACGATGAGCAGCCTATTTTGCTAGTAAACCACGAAGAAATGGCTACCTATACTGCTACGGTAAAAGATTTTGTTTTAGCTCATGAAATTGCACATTATCATCAATTGTGTACTAACTATACACCTGTCATATGGATAAAAAAATATAATCTTATGTGTAAAGCAAAAACTACTTTACACTCTAGCGCTATGCAACGTTTACCTGTGTATGAGTTGCCGCATAGGTGGTTAAGTATTTCTGTCCTTAAGCTTTACTTAACTAGATGTGTAGAGTTAGATGCTGACAAAAGGGCTGTGTGCGCTCTTAAGACTTGCATTGGAGGTAATCGCTTTTTTGATCATTGGATCACTCACCAACCAGTTAAAACAAGCTCTCGTATACTCGCAGTACTTCAAACTTGTTTTACTACGCATCCTACGGATTATGAGCGTAAAAGAAGTCTTGCAATGATAGAAAAACTCAAGATATAAATGCTAATCTTGGCGATAGGTAGTGATTACCTCGAGCACTTGCGATGACATATCAGCTTCGCCCCAATGACGTGATTCTTTATATTTTTCTTGAGCGTACTGCAGTGCAGTAACACCAGCCATGCTACGTGCTTGCAAATCGGCTCCTTGCTTGAGAGCTTGCTCTGCTGCTAGTGCATTGCGGCGTGTAATAGCGCCAAAAAGAAGTTGTGTTTGTTCTGATAAGTCCATGCCTGCTATATTACTTATGCCTAAACTTAGTAGACTAAGAAAACTAAAAGTATACTTCATTGTACTTCCCATTTAAAAAATCCATTCTCAATTTTAAGTAAACTATAGTAGAGATAGCTTTGTGTTGCAAGGCTTTACCTTGAGCATTGTGTGTTTAATACAAGAAAAACTATAAGTATTATAAGACGTAAGTATACGTGCGTATGCCTACGTCTTATAATACTTATTAACTAAGAACTGTTATGCCCGTTGCTGTAACTTTTATACGAGTGCCATTGCGTTTAGTAAGGCTAAAGCCAGCAAATGTCTGTTCGTTGTAGCTACAAGCATGATCTTGTAAAAAGGCTAACGCAACCTGCTCGCCTAATTCAATACCAGCCGCATCAGACCGGTAATGGACACCAGCGAAATTGCGAGCAAGAGCTATATTTGAGGCAAGTTTATCAAGCTCAGATGCTACAGTCATCAAGTCTTCTCCCTCATTTCGTAGTGGTAGCAGTTGAGTAACGTCTTGAGGATCTACTTTTACTGGAGTGATTTTGCTTTTTAAAGGTAAAGTATCTTCAAAAAGAGCTTTAATTACTGTTACACAAGCACCAGCTATAACAGCATGGCCTGCAGGGCAGCTTGGATGAGTAGGTGAGCCCTCGGGGTATACTTGACCCAGTAAGTAGGTAGAAGCTTGTGTAGGTGTAAGTAGCTGCTCAGGATCTACGGCTTTTGTAGATTGAAGTTCATTACGCTCACGAATAAGTTCTAGAAGATCGACTCCTGCATGGGAAGTAAACAAAAGAGCATTTAAATTAAATTGATTATGACCAGTGGCTTTAGCTGTATGGACTAGCCCTGCAAATGCTTCAGGCCTTAAAGTACGCAATACACGCCACTTTTGAGCCCAAGAAGCTTTTAGTGCTTCAAGCGCTACAGCCCCAACTAGGCTGTACGCATCAGCCATACCCATAGACACAAAGGGTGCTTCATTGGTTATTGATGTATTGCCATAAGGAAGGCTAGATGAAAAGGGGAACCCATAACCAAGCAAAATAGTAAGAGCATTATAATATATTTGGTAAGGGGTGTCATAATGGCTATAATTAGCCAAATCACGTCCTGTAACTATATAACGCTTTGTAGTTTGATCAAAGTCTTGAGCAGTATACTTTTTAGGTATTTTGCCATTTTGTAGATCAACAAAATCATGAAATGAAACACCAAATTCTCTTTTGCTTGCAATAGATCTAAGTTGATTTTGTTCTTGGGTGACTAAACTACCTGTAGTGTTTATTCCAATTCCTCCAGGATAGATTGTTGGTATAGAAAGTAATAAAAATTGAGATAGGTAGTTGCCAATTAGATCTCCTTGAGAATTACCTCTAAAAAGCACACTAATATCAATAAAACCTTGTTTGTTACGTTGCCCAGTATATGCTGAGCCTAAATCTTCTAAAATTGCTGCGGCAAGGAGCGTTAATGAGCCACCCTTTTCGTTAGTATCTGTTTTTGTAGCTAAACCGTAGTCGTTAAAATTAACATCACGACATAAGGCTAACAAGTAATTTTCGATCATTAAAGCGGCAGCTTCAGGTGTTGAGAGTTCTGGAAATACACTATTTTTAAAAAGAGAAGAATCTAAGCCTTGGAAGCTAAACATAAAAGCACCTTGAGGATTAGCCAGCTTGAGCGTAGCGCCAGGTGCACGTACAATAGCGTTAAAGTCATCTTGTTTACCACTATGTAGGCTTTTAAGGAGTTGTTTATAGCTTGCTATGCCGGCTGGAGTTAATAGTCCGCTAGTATAATCATGTTCCAGTGTTTTAGTGAAATTAGCTGCAAAGAAGGGAGTAGATTTTTCATCGTGGGTATCAATGCTAGTGGTTTGGTGTAAGGTATTATACCGCGCTCTGTCTAGTCTTTTTTTAAAAGCAATTACTCGTTCGCTAGAGCCACTAAATCGTGATAATTTACATCCTGAAGTTGAGTATTTGTTTTGTAATGCTTGAGTTGTTAAAGAGCTATAGGATGCTAAGCTTATATCTGTTATAACACATGCAAGCAAGCTTAGTAAGTAAGTTAATTTTTTCATAGTTGCCTCATAAGGATAGTGCTTGATTACTTTTACAACACTACTCTATAGACATTCACGCTCATAAACAAGTATATCTATATGAGACACTTAATCTTTATAATTTATTTTATAGTGGGATAATATTAGTTTAACCGTTCAATTCACTTACTTTTTGAAATAGTAGATGTTTCTATATCTTCCTCGTAGTGACTATCAGATGGATCAACAAGTCTAGGTGCTTTGCCAGGAATTCTTTTATGTAATGACCTAGTAGGTATATGATTCATGCTAACATCAGCCATAGTAGGCTGAGATATAACAAGTGATTGTATAGTTAAAAGGCAAAGGGCCAACACCAGTTTTAATTGTAGGTTCATAAAACATCCTTTAAATTTTAATTAAATAATAGTATTTATTTTTAAGTATAAAACAACTTATAAGGTAAAAACAAGGGATTGCTACAAATTGATAGTACTGCGTATCTTATGATAGCTTTTGTAACGACTACGTGGCAAGGTGAACCTTATAACAAAGAAGAGTATAAACATGCCATGGGAAATTGGTTTGCTTTAGAACAGTTACCTAAGAATTTGACACCTTACGCGCACGAAGTAATTAGTGCGTATCGACAGGGAGTACCCTACAATCAGTATGGCTGGTAAAGCTTAAGTGAGTTTGCAATAAGCTAATAATATTTTAAATAAAGAAGTATCTTTGTATACTACTCTATCTTTAAAAAACTGATAAGAAAAGTTTTGAAGGTCCTCTTGTTGTAGAGGTAGTAGATCATCTTTATCGCCAAATATATGCTTAACAGAGTATCCTAGTTTGTACAAGCAAGATAAGAGTTCATTTGTATGAAGGCTTCCTGTAGCAATAATAATTTTTTGTGTATCTTTATTGGCTATAATTGAATATAACAGAGCGAGTTCAAAAAGAGGTGCGGAGATTTTATAGATGCGTTGTGCTAAAGTTGCACATATCTTTGCTGCTGTTTGAGGATAAGTAGTATATAAATGATCAATGCTTGATTGCACCGTGTCATTTACAGCTAGTAGTAAGCCTTCGAGTTGTGCTTGAAGCAGGGCTACAGCCTTTTGGCTTTCATGTAATTTTTCTGAAACTAACTTTTGAGCAAGAACATTGTCAAGTTTGTTATAGAGGGTACTTAAAAGTGTAGTATAATGCATATATTCTTGATAAACATCGTGATACGTAAGAGTAGTTACATTACATGAAATACCTCCCAGTGTATACTCGTCAGAAATAAGCATACTTGTTGGACTAGAGCGTCGTAATAGGTAATAGGCAGCCATGGAATAACAACGTATTTCTCCGTCTTGTATACTAAGAGAAGAATCTGAAATTACATCAATACCTAGATCTGCAAGTACTCGTGGAGAAGGATCAAGTATTTTTACTAAAGGAGTAGGTCTTTCGATAACTATTTTACAACTTAAAGCTTTACTCTTTGCTTGATTACAAAGATCCTTAAAAAAATTTACTTGCTCTTGCTCAGCTTTAATAGACTTAATCGTATTATGTCTGTCGCCTAGAAGGTAGACCTCTTGCTGCAAGTTTAATGGTACTTGATAGATTTTAACCAAAGTAGCTTGTGTAGCATAAGATAATATAATTAAAAAAAATATAAAGAAACAATGATTCATAAGAAAATACAAGTGTAAAAATAAGCACTCGTATAATTACGAGTGCTTAAAGTAATTCTATTTTTTAAGTAGTATAACAAGTGCACTTAAGTTGTCGCCACTGCCATCTTTATAGGCTTCTTGAACAAGTTGTTGTGCAGCTTCAGTAGCAGCTTTAGGGTTTCCTTGATATTTTTTTAGAGCATTACGCACAATAGTAACAGCACGTTGACGATCAATGTTTTTTTCAAAAATACCATCACAGGCAAGTAATAAAAATTCGTCATTAGGTTGTAAAGCAGTATGCACTAATTCTGGTGTAGAAATAAGGCCTGCCGCACGTAAGGCAAAATCTCCAATAGAGCGAGTCATAGAAAGACAACTACCCTGCATGCTATTTTCAGTATTAATTCTTAAGGGTGCTTTGCTTTTGTGCCAGAATCTTTCTGGCAGAAGGCGAGGTTGCCTGTGGTGATTTAAACCTATTTTTATAATATGGCCACCAGCAGCTTTAATACGAGTAGCTTCATCAGGTCGCTCTGGTTTATGATCATCTGATAAAGCAATAGCTTCACCTTCACGGCACAAAACTGCTCGAGAATCTCCTATATTTGCTACAAACAGGTCATTGTTTTTAATAAGCGCTACAATAGCTGTAGTACCCATTTTTTGTGCTATATCTTTAAGCTTAGAATTTTCTAAGCTTGCCGTAGTCTTTTCAAGTGCTTCTTGAAGTGTCTGTTGAGGATTGTCAGAGTTCTGTAAAGTTGACTTTAAATTAACTGGTAAATGATCAGCAACATACTCAGCTACTGTATGACCTCCGTGGCCATCAAAAATAGCAAATAAGCTTGTATCATGCGTAAAAGAGGGTGCTAGTATATGAGCATCTTCCATGGTTGGTCGTCGCCCTATATTTTCACTAAATCCATACTCTAAACGATCAGGTTGCTGGTCAACCTGTGGTTGTGTAGTTGAATAAGAGCTCTTTAGAGTAGTGCTAGAATTTGAATCAGATAGCATTACAACAGATACAGGTTGAACTTGACGCGCTGGTGTCATCTGTGATGTAGTAAACAACACTACAACAGCAGTACAATTATCAACGCTTCCTCTTCGAGTAGCTTCATCAACTAATACTTGAGCGGCCTGATGTGTAGCTAATGGATCTTGAGCATTGTCATTTAAAGCACCTTTAACAATATCAACAGCATCTTGACGACTTAGTCCACTACCCTCAAAAACACCTTGACTTGCTAATATCAAAAACTGGACATTGGTATTTAAAGAAATCGATAAAATCTCGGGAGTCGAAATAATGCCTTCTGCGCGAAGATTATGGGCACCAAGAGCTCTTGTTGTAGTTAAAATGCTCTCTTGGTTATTGTTTTTGCTAGCATTAATCCGAGCTGTCTCATCAGGTCTTGTTATACTTTGATCAATTGAAATAGCACGAGCTTGCCCATTAAGGCAAAGTATAGCGCGTGAAGTTCCTACGTTAGCTACATAGAGCTGGTCTCTGTTAATAAAAGCAACCAAGGCCTCTGTGCCAGATACTTGAGCCAATTCTTTAAGCGGAGCTGAGCTAGCTAAATCAGTATCAACTTTTTCTATGCTCTCTTGAAGTGCTTGTTTTGTATGAGAAGATAGTAGTGGATGCTGACTAAGATTAGTTGATAGCTGCCTAACACAATAATGAGCTATCTCGTTACCAGAAAAACCATTAAAAACACCAAACAAAGCCATTTGAGGGTTATTTGCAAAGGGCATAACAACCGTATGGGCATTGTTCATAGAAGGGTTTGACCCTTGCGCTATACTTATACCATACGAAATAGGCAAAGTGCTTACTGACCAATTTGGTTTTCTAGGATCATCTATGTTTACTAAATTAAGATTTTTTGTAACTAGTGTAGGTACACTTATACCTGTATCTTCAGAATCTTCCAGTTGTAAAGGTCGAATAGTAAAAGTATTAACATAAGGAGCTGTGTCAATTATAACTGCTATATCTTTATTTGGATCTGCTTGAGCTAGTTGCTGTGCATCTTGTATATTTACTTTAGTTATTAAACCTGTGTAATAACGTAGACTTGAAGCAAGTCCAATTTTTTCAAGACTTGTGCCTTCGATAGTTACATCTTTAATAAAGAAAATATCACCAAGATTAGTTTTTTGATAGTTATTAGAATTTGTTCCAGCTGGGTTTAATAACAAAACGGTTGGCTTCTTATGAGTATGAGTATAATAAACTGTAACTTTAGCTTGCCAATTGCTAGCGTTTGTTATTAATAAATCTGATGCGTTAACTAAAGGGACCAGATTAAAGGCTAAGAGGCCTAACAATAATAATTTTTTCATAGAGTATCTTTCGCAGAGGTATATTAAAATATACTATTTGTTATTATACTATATAATTATAGTTGCAATTCGGAAATTGTCAACTGGGGTGGTTTTAAAACTTTTACTAGTTATTTTTTTTCAAAAGGTTAGATACTTAAGGTAGTGTAAAACAGATTACAATACAAGGATACCAAATGATGAAGTATATTTTTATAGTAGGTATGGCAATTGTACCTCCTACTAGTTTGTCTATGAGTTATGATCAACAGCTTTTATATGCTGCTAAGCAGAATAAAAGAAAAGTAGCTGAAGTATCCCTTAAGTATGCTACAGGTAATAGCTGTAATAACTGTAGTGATACGTCACTTCATTACGCTGCATCTCATAAGCAAAGTGATATTACCTGTCTATTGCTTGCTGCAGGAGCTAATCCTAATGTTTGCAATAGTATTAAGTTGACTCCTCTTCATGAGGCAGTTATAGGTGGCAATAATCAGACTGTAAAGTTATTATTAAACGCTGGTGCAAACCCAAATGCTCAAGACCATAATGGAAATACGCCATTGCATTACGCAGTTAATCAGGGATTTACTAAAATTATAGAACTATTACTTCAGTTTGATGCTCATGTATTACTTAAAAATAACGAATTAAAAACAGTATTTGATCGAGTACGTGAACTTAAAAAACCAGAATTAATAAAGCTTATAGAAAACTATCAATTAGAATTTGAAATCCTGTAACTCAAACATGTTGTTTTAGTGTTTGAGATAATAAAAAGAGGCCAGTTAAAACTGTCCTCTTTTTCTATTGTTAACTTAGTTGTAGATTTAGTAGTAATTGTTTAGTTGATTGCCTGTAAGATCAAGCGTATGCATTCGTTTTAATCTATCAAATATACCCAAAGGCACAGTAGTTAAGTCATTAAATGATAAGTCTAGAGCATTTAATTTGCTGTTTTTATCAAATATGCAAGCCGATAGGTGCCGTAAACGATTATTTGATAGTCTTAATACGCGTAGTTGATCATTTTTATAAAATATATCTGTTGGTAGCGTGTCTACTCTATTATAAGAAAGGTCAAGCATTCTTAAACTTTTAAGACAATCAAATGTCCAAGGGCTTACTGCTTGTAACTTATTATGAGAAAGGTCAATTACTTTTAAACTGGTAAGCCTATCAAAAAGACCTAACGGTAAATCCGCTATATTGTTGTGGCTTATATAGAGCTCCTCCAGATGAGTAAATGCATCGAAAGAAAAAGAAGACAAGCTTTCTATATTGTTATGAGAAAGATCAAGAATTCGGACTGTATGAGGATGATGTATATGATGAAGTTCGTAAAGGCTTGTTAAGTTTTTATATGAGAGGTTTATAATTTCATCGACATATGAGTGAGCCGTAAGCGCTAGAGGAGTGCTTGCTATTAAAAGCAAAGTAAAAAATTTAGAGTTAAAATAGATCATAAACTATCCTGTGGTTAAGAATTGTACTAGTATACACGTTTCTCATCACCCATTAGTATAGAGTAGATAATTGTTAAATCAAAAGGCCTGTGAAAGATGCTTGTTCTGTTTTTCTTTGACGCAAGGATGCTCTAGCGTATACTAATTAAGACAGTTAAAACAGCAGATTAACAAGTATTTTGGGATTAAGTGCGAACATGTGTATAAAAGAAATAGTAATTACTTCTCTGTTATTGGTAGCCATTTGTAGTAATGTAGCTAACGCTATGACAGAACATAGTAATAAAGTTAATAAAAGAAAAAGACAAGAGCGCTATGAGCAACGTCAAGCAAAGCACCAAGAGCGTGAACAGCAAAGGTATAGTACTAATGAGCTTATTAAAGCTATTAGCGAAAAAAATGTAACAAAAGCACAAGAGTATCTTGATCAAAAAGCCAATCCTAATGCTAGTAAATATATTGACGATAAAGAAGAGCTATTGCTTCATGTGGCTTTGCGTTCTAATCAGCCTGATATGGTATTGCTTTTACTTAAGTATAAAGCCCTTACTCAGTTGCGCTGCCATTGTGATTTTACTGCACTTCATTCAGCTGCTCAAGAAGGCAAAGTGAATTTAGTTAAACTTATACTTAACTATGGAGGTTTAGTAGATGCAAAAGCAGAAAATAAAATACCTGTTATGGTCTCAGGCAAGTCTCCAGCAACGGACTTTTTAACCACTTATGCTGTACTAGAAAAAAACGTAGAGCTTAGCCCAACGCGAGAACTGCTCTGTCAGGCACTTGAGAATGGCTATGTTAAGTTAGCAGCTCGTTTGCTAAGAGCTGGTATTATACCAACTCTTGCAGGCTTACAATTAGTTAAAGATTTCTATTTTAAAAGCCAAATAGCTGGTGATTGTGTCGATAGCGATGCTTATAAAACTCTAGGCCGTATGCTTAAAGTCCATTTAGGTATGTTTGAACCTGTCTCTGGTGTAGCAAGAACAGGTATTAGCCAAGGTCTTAATGCTCAAGGAATACCTGTAGATATTCAACACATTATTGCTCAATTTTTGCATGATGTTTAATACCTGTCTCGTATGCTTACTATACAATACTTTTATTAGAAGCCATTCTAGGTTCATAATAAAAAGTTGTATTTTGCGGGATGTTTAGCGATGCTAAAGTTGCCTTGGCATCTGTTTTAGGAATAGTTTCATGCTGAGAATTACGTCGATAAGTTAAGTTTATTTCTTCCTCAGATTTATTAAGAACTTGGGCTGCAGCTTGATATATCTCGCTTACGGTTGGATTATTAGTTTCTAAAACAATGTGATAAGCA
Source organism: Candidatus Dependentiae bacterium (assembly GCA_013821315.1). Classification (NCBI taxonomy): domain Bacteria; species Candidatus Babelota bacterium. Next base: position 52,931 of record JACDHA010000001.1, read on the forward strand.
TTTCCTATCCTATTATCTATAGTGTAAAAATTCATGTTTTGCATAACCCATTGATATGCTTCAGGAATATTAAGTTGCTCAATTGCTTTTTTTATAACAGGAAAGAAAGTTCTAGTATAATACCTTTTTCCATGAGTATTTTTGACAAAGTTTTTAACGTAAGGCACAAGTAGTTTTTTAAGATTTATAGGGTTATTAATAACAGTAGTGACTGCGGGGTTTAATAAAGTAACTGTTTTCAGTATTTTCCCTACTTGCTCAGGTGTATTGTTAGAAGGTATCACTTGTAAAACAAGGGAGAATAATGATTGAGGATCTTTAATCATGCTAGTAAATTCTTTGTTTACTAAAGCAAAATTTTTTAAGTTTTGTACTGCCTCTTGAGGTGTATTTGCCGAGAGCAGTTGAGAAACTATAAGTGGTTTTAAGTCTTTTGGTAAGTTAGTTAAACTATTTTTTTCCATCGCTTGCACTGTTGATCCAAGCATAAGTATTATAAGCTGTTTTTTCATAACGTCCTTTTTTGGCAATGGCTAAGTAATTACTTTAAAAATAATTATTTTTTTTATTTACACAGTAATATTAATAAGATATCATAATTAAATTTCAAATGTAAATAAAATTATATTCGAGTTAAAGGTTCTGTTTTTTCTTTAAAGTGCTTCTTCTTGACAATTAAAGTTCCAGAGAAGTAGGTTTATAAAGTAAAAGATACACACCCCATCAGGAGGCATTATAATGGCATTCAGCGTTAAATCTAAAAAAAGTGGTAAAACATACTATTTACACACTCAAGAGGTTGAATTAAGAAGTGGGCGCAAACAAAGAATTTATTTCTTTGCTGGTGATAAACGTGAAGGCGTTCTTCTTGAACTTCCAGAAGGTTACGAAGTAACTGAAAATGCTCGCACAGGGCTTCCTATGTTACGTAAAAAACAGAAGTAATAGTTACTGCTGTTAACGAAAAGGCGTTTATATAAACGCCTTTTCTTTCTTTAAAACGGTACAACTCTTGTGTTGAGAAGCTTAATTTTGTTATTTTTATAACTAATATATAAGTTGTAAAATAATAAAGGAGCTGCTATGTCTGACAGAGAAAAAAATAAATTTTATGAAAAACCAGAGCACAAGCCTCAAGTAAAGCATTGGGTTGAATCACAGAGTGATACAACACCTTCTGGAGGTGTAACTCAGGCACAAGCAGGTGCAACGGGTATTTTAAAATCTATAGACTCTAAAAAAATAGAGCCTAGATTAAAAAATCAGGCAGATAAGAAATGAAAGTAGGCGTTATTGGCCTAGGGCATATGGGTGGCCCCATCGCGCATAAATTTTATCGTGAAAACAAAGACCTCGTTGTTTTTGATAGCAATCCTGCGGTAAGACAACTATTTAGTAATGCCGGATTAAGAGTAGCACATACTATAGAAGAGCTTAGCGACGACGTTGAGGTTATTTGGGTTATGGTGCCTGATCAGGTTGTAGACAGTGTTCTTGATCATTTGTGTGCATGCATAAATCCTCATACGGTTATTATCGATGGAGGTAATAGCCATTTTAGGGACACTGTAAGAAGAGCTGCTGCCATGAATGCAAAAGGGTTAGCTTACCTTGATTGTGGTACTTCGGGAGGATTATGGGGTGCTGAGCATGGCTTTAGTATGACTATTGGTGGTGATCAAAAGGTATTTGATCGTGTTAAAGAAGTGTTTAAAACTCTTGCAGCGTCTCCAAGCTCTTATGCCTTAGTGGGATCTTCAGGTGCAGGTCATTATGTTAAAATGGTTCATAATGGTATTGAGTACGCTTTGCTGGAGTCATATGCTGAAGGATTTTTCTTACTTCATAACAACAAACACTACAACCATTTTGATCTGGCTGCGATTAGCGCTGTTTGGAATGATGGTGCAATTATTCGCTCCTGGTTACTCTCGCTCTTTCATGATGTTCTTATGCATGATCAAAATCTCTCATTAATTAATGGTGCTATAGGTGAAAATGGTACTGGCCGCTGGATGGTTGAAGAGGCAGCAAATGCGGATATTTCACTTAAACTTATAGAACATGCTTTAGCTATTCGCCAACAATCACGTGACTTTGGGGGTGATTACCGTACTAAACTAGTAGCTATGGTGCGTCATGTTATGGGAGGTCATCCTATTTCTCAAGAAGCATGCTCTGTTTGCCAAGAAGTAAAATAGGTATTTTCAGCTTAGAGTCCCTTAGGGTCATTTTTGTGGCTAAAAATTACTGGCACTAAAGCAAGAGCACCCAGAAGCGTAAACGCGCCTAGTAGTGGAAGAGAAATAATATCCTTAAGTGACTCTATAGTGCCAAGTTGTTGTCCTGCAAAGCAGTAAGCAAAGCTGCCCGGAATAATACCTACACCTGTTGTAAGTATAAAAGTTTTTAATGTAATAGGTAATGCGCCTGCAAGTATATTAATCAAAAAAAATGGAATAAATCCCATAAGTCTGAGCGCAAGCAAATAATAGGCCCCTTTTGAGGCTACATTTCTCTTGAGAGTTGCTAGTTTTGCTCCATAGTTATTTTTAATCCAAGAGCCCAAAAAATAGCGTGAAATCAAAAATGATCCTGTTGCTCCAGTTGTTGCTGCGATAACAGTAAAAAGCGTGCCTGGTAGTACACCAAATAAAAAACCACCAGCAAGAGAAAACAAGACTGCTCCTGGTAACGATGCAGTAGTAAAAAGGGCATAGCTTGCTATGTATATAAAAACAGCGCGTATATAATGTTGATGGACAAATATACTCAGAGCATCTTTGTGATATTTTAAATTTTCTAGACTAAATAATCCTGAATGACTAATGAAATAGCCTAGTAACACAAGACACATTAAAAAAAACATTCCCAGTACCCATTTTTTAGGCGCATATTTCATGATAATCCTTAGGTAAATAAAATATCTACCTTACACTATAATTAAATTTTACCTAGTTAAGAAAGTAAAATGTTGTAATTAAAAGTATTTGTGCGCTAAAATAAACGTACAACAAGTATTGTATGTTATGTAAGAACAATAAAATTATAGTTTTAAGGAGAATCGTATGCAATATGCAGTGCAATCTATACATCGTAACTGGTTTATATATTTTATTCTAGGATTATTATTTACGTTTATAGGTTTTTTAGGACTTATATTTGTTGGCACTTCCACTTTAGCATCGGTTATTTATTTAGGAGCAATACTTGTTAGTATAGGAGCTCTGGAGGCGATTAGATCTTTTAAGCTAGGTTTTTCGGGTAACGCCTTTGTGCATTTGATTATGAGTTTGCTCTATGGCGCAGTTGGCATTTTTATGATATTAAAACCTGAGGTAAATGCTTTAACTTTAACTTTGGTGTTAGGTATTGGTCTTACGGTTGTTGGAGTTGCACGTACTTTTTTTGCTGCTACACACTCTTTGCCTAACCGTAACTGGTTGTTGTTTCAAGGCTTGGTGACAATAGCTTTAGGACTTATTATTTGGCTTCAATGGCCAGTGTCAGGAACTTGGGCTCTTGGCACCATAATTTCAACAGATATTATCTTAAATGGCTTTGTGTGGATGAAGGTAGCATTGCAAGCGCGTTATGCCCGCTAGTTGTTAACTGAAAATATAAATTTATACTATGCTTGAAATAGGTCTATTATTTTGATGCTAATTTAACAATTGGTAATTAAAAAGGGGAGCCTCTAGAAATAGAGATTCCCTTTTTATAATTTAAAAGCCAGATTGCTAAAGGTATAGTTCTTGCGCTTGTTGAGGTTTTAAAGAAATTGTAAGCTTGGGTTTACTAAATACCTGTTTTAAGCCTTTAAGTAAGAGAGAACGTCTTAGTATGTTAATCAACTCTTTATTGTTTTTTTCTTTAGCTAAAGCAAGCGGCGTTTGGCCTGCATTATTGTTAATAGCGGCTTCAGCGCCCTGTGCAAGTAGTAGCCGTACAGCATGATAATTTTCGCTTTCAACTGCTGTATGAAGCAATGTTGAGCCTTCTGTATTTTTGTAGTTAATAAGAGTAAGTTTGGATAAAAAAAGATTTATAGTATTGTGCCTTTGTTTTACAATAGCCTCAGAAACTATATTCCAGTATATAAGTTCTGCAGTACTAGAAATTGTCTTTGTTGTTTGATACATAGATTGTGTAGGAAAAACAAAAAAAACACCTACAAGTAGAGCGCAGATAGTTTTAGACATACAAATTCTCTTTCATTGCCTTGTTTTTACCATTTTAGCATTGTGTATACTAACAATAATTTTAAAATAAAACTACTATGACATTTATTTATTATTGACTATTTTAAATATATTTTGATATTCTAAGACTAGGGTGGCATATTATTTTGCTAAAAATAAAATTAAAAAAAGGAGTTTTTATGAATACCAAGCTTATAGCATTATTTGGTTGCGTGATGCTAGCGCCAACGTTGTTTGGTTATTGTGTTTATTTTAAAGAGGGATCTACAGGTAAAATAGGTGTTGCTATTTATAAACAGGATCAAACGAAAGCTCTAACTGCAGTACCTATCGACTACGCGCGGTTAGGTACTGCATCTGCTGAGCATAGAGATATGTCTCCAGGCAGTAAAGCTTGTTGGAATTGGAAAGAAATAAACAAAAAGCTATTTTCAAATAAGGGCAATCAAAATACGCCGCTATTTTTTGCTGTTTTTAATGCCACTATAACAAAAGGTGCTCCTCTGAATGTAGAAATTTTAGCGACAGGTAGTTTGCCTTTAGGCGGTGGTTTATTTATTGATAAAAAAGATGGTAAAGTTATTTGGCAAGCGTATACTTTTGACAATAAATTATTTGCAAGTAACACAAAAGCATAAATTTCAAAGAGTTGCTTATATAACTAAGCAACTCTTTAAGAGAAAAATATTAGCAGTTGCAAGGATTGCAGTTACAAGGAGAGCACTGGCAATTATTAGGACTTAAAACTGTTTTTACCGTTTTTACTACAGTTGTTACTAGTGCCCCTTGGGAACACTGACAAGGGTTAGCGCTACAAAGTGGCGCGCAAGTGCAGGCATTTGCATAACCCATTCCAGGTCTTCTTAATTGGTTATTGAAAAGTGGAAATGTTACGTTAGTGTAGGCTGTAAGAGCAAGTAGTGTGTATACTAAGCGAAAATTCATAGAGGTTCCTTTAGAGGTAAGTAGTAACAAAAAAGCGATTGAACTACTCTAGTATAGCTGCTATAAACCTAAAATTCACGTTTTACCTGATTTATGAGTCTTGACGTTCTCGCATAGTTAATGCTGGTGAGATTCTGAATTCAACCGGAGATAGCCATATTAAAAGGAAGACTAAAGGATCAAGTAACCAAAGCAAAGCACGACTGTCAGTAGCTAAAGCTCATGAAAGAGCAGCTGCTGCACGTAACCATTTTCAACATACATGGACAAAGCGATTGGTAGACGAAAACTAAGCTATCATCGTAGAAGATCTCCATGTTAAAGGTATGCTCAAAAATAGAAAGCTTTCTAAAGCTATTAGTGATGCTTCATGGTACTCATTTATAACTAAGCTTGAATATAAGCTCTCTTGGCAAGGAAAATGCTTTAAGAAAGTTGATCGCTTTTATGCTTCAACTAAAACATGTAATGCTTGTGGCACTCTACAAGAGACGCCATTAAATAAAAGAATATACAGTTGCAGTTGTGGTTGGAAAGCATCAAGAGATACTAATGCTGCGTTAAATATTAAAAAGCAAGGCATAGAAAAGTTAAAGGCGGCTGGATATACCCCAGATCATAACGACATGATTTGGTACCCGTGGAGGCCTGTGTAAGACTTCATCTGAAGCTACGGCCTATGAAGCGAGAAGCCTTCTCCTTTAGGTCGAGGAGATATCACCCAGAACAGAAATATATGTCACAACAAAGTTAAGTGTGTAGTCTTTAATGTTATCCCGCCTACCACTCGATGTGGACTAGATAGCATGCCTCTACATGGAACCGCTCAAGACCGAGTTACCCTAACTAAACTACTTAATAGTATATTAAAACGTGAATGTACTAAAAATAATATAGCTATGCTTGATGTATATAACTTTTATGCTTTACCTGATGGAACGCTTAATCCACGTTTAAGTGATAGTTGCATGCATATTAATATGCTTTGTAATTACCACATAAGACAGGCATTAGTAAGAATAGCAAGATCTTGACTAGGTCTCCAGTTACTATAATTGATAGACCTTTGGATAAGTATCTTTAAGTTTGTTAGGTATTATAGTTTTAGACTTATGGCAAATTTTTATACTCACTATAACACTTGTTTTACTAAAACTCTGTAATCAAGGCTGCTTTGACTTTATGTCAATCAAAAACAGCATGCTATCTTACGACAATCCTGTAGATTATTGAATGAAATAATTTTTAAGTGTGGCATTTAATTGTAGTAAAACAAATTGAATTAGTAAACCATATATCAAGTTAAATTATTGTATATTATTAATAAATGATATATACTGGTATAAATACTATAATTATCATAAATAGAAAGGTTGCATATGCAAAACAAAATAAAGATCATGATGTTATCATTAATAAGTATAGTTCCTCAGTTAAACATGATAGCCATGAATGAGTCTCGTTCGAATGCTGATCGTAATAAATACCGCAATGAAATAGCTCTTAGGGTTGCAGCTTATAAGGGTGATAGAAAGAAAGTATTAGAGTTATTAAATGCTGGAGTTGATGTTAATGCAACTAATCCATCTAATCCACAAGGTAATACAGCGCTTGAGTATGCTGTGGAAAAGGGACATACAGATATCGTAAAAGACTTAACTGCTGCTCAAACTCGTGGTGCTAAGATCATTAATGCCTCAGATAAAACAGGGCAAGATCTTTCTCCTATGATGAATAGCGATCTACAGTTTCTTAAGGAAAATGTTATTAAGGAGACTGCTGGTGACAGTGTTTATCCGTATAGAGAAAATCCTACAAAGGAACTTATAAGACAGCTTTTTGATGGTTGGAGTCCATCAATAGAATACATCAAAGATTTAATAGCTAATGGAGCGAATGTTAATGCTCGTGATCGCAATAATTATACCGTGCTTCACCAGGCTGTCACGCGAAATCGTTTAGATATTGTAAAAGAGTTAATAGCTGCCGGAGCTGATATTAATAGCTATAGTGGCGACAGGACAGCACTTATGCACGCCGCTGCTGTTGGTCATGAAGAGATCGTAAAGGCATTGATAGCAGCTAGGGCTGATGTTAATGCTACTGCTCGTGGTGGTTACAATCAGGGTTTGAGAGCGAGTGATTTTGCCCAGAGTAATACATATCGCAAAATTGCAGACTCATTAAGAGCTGCTGAATCTCGTTCTAGACCTTATTAATGCTCATGTCTATAATAATTTTAATGAAGGAGGATATTAGTGTCCTTTCTACCATTTTGTTGAACGTTAAAGTTTAGAAAAGGCAAGAGAAATTTGTCTTAATTCTGTATACTAAAAAACAAGGGCCGTGCTAAGTAGGGCCCTTGTTTTTAGTAAAAGTTATTTGTAAGTTATCAATAGTGTTTTCTGAAGACCCATCTCTCAATTTGATTGTAGTACATACGTTCATATATCTATTTATTATCCTTTGTAATTATCAAATAAGACAGGCGCTAATAAAAAATCTAGAAAAAGTTGGCTAAGTAAAGACATAGTTTGAAATAGCTTGGGCTATATCGAGCGGCACGGTAATAGTTTTTAATTGATCTTGAGCATTAATTACTATAAGTGGCTGTAAGGCAAGTAGCCGAGCTAAAGCAGTGCATGCTGCTTGATGATTTTGTGCTCGATAATCTAAAAGAAGGCTAACAATATGATTTTTAATAGAAGCAGTATTTAAAGGCCATGTTTTTTGGATAAAATCTGAACTTTCTTCTAATTTAGAAAAATAATACTCATGTAGCTCTTTGTTTTTTTTTTCCATATCAAATGCAGGAGCGTTAGCTGCTGTTTGATAAGCACATTCACCCTTTTGGTTTTTAATGCAGGGGTTAACTTTGTATTTGAGTAAACAGTTAATTAAATGAATATTAAGCTGTTCAGCAGCATGGTGGAGGGGTGTATTGCCTGAGTAGTTTTGACTATCTGGGGAAACACCATGCTGCACTAAAAGCTCTGCTATTTTCTCAATTGATTTGCTGTAGTTGCCGGGGTTATGTTTTTGTGTTAACCAATGGAAGCTGAACTCTTTTGTAGTTTGCACTAGCGAGGGTAAAGCCGTAAGAAAAAGTTCAATTACTTGGCTATTAGCTGTTTCTAAAGCATCTTTAAAAATACTAGTAAGTGATGAATAGAGAATGCTTTGTTGATCAGTATGTAATGCTGTATGAGTAAGCAAAAGTTTTAACATAGTATATTCTTTGTTAAGATAAGCCCAAGTAAGGGGAGTATGCATGCCCTGAAGAGTAAGTTGTGCGCCTTTACTTAATGCTTTTTGTACTTTGATTGTATCGTTAGTGTGTAATGCCTTCCAAAGTTGGTTACTATAATACTGTGTAGCTTTATTATTAAGGTATGTCTTAACCAAATTCATGCTTATACTAGCTAATGAGTAGCCTACTAACACTATAAAAATAACAAAGTAATAAGCTTTGGTAGAACCTTCATACATAATGAGACTTTATTTTAAATATTTATTTATAAAATTGCCTAAAGCAAACGATGCTTTTGTGCCTATGATATGCTGTACTCTATGATTTACACCAAAGCTTCGTGAGCTTGAAAAATACGCATCCATATCACTTTTGTTAGAGAGTATTTTTTCAGCACTATAGTTACCTAAAGCAGTTGCCCAGGAGAGCCCTGTTGCGCCACTTATATAATAAATATGTGAATACTGACTATCTGGTTCAGCTAACGGTAATAAATCTTTAGTTATACCAATAAGCCCGGGCCACATATACTCAAACTCAAGCTGCATATGAGGAAATACCTTGCTTATATAACGAGTAAGCTTATTATATATATGGGTTGCATGATGATTAGGATTTTTTGCATACGTTGATAGAATGCTTCCTCCTCCTAACAGTAGGCGATTAGTATGCGCAACTCTAAAATAGTTAAATACTAACTCTGTATCAGTAATCATAAGATTTTTTTCAGGAAACAGACTTTCTATTTGTCTATCAGAAAGTGGTTTTGAAACCATTAAAAAGGTTTGAGCATGATAGACGTCAAGCTCAAATTTATGAAGGTCCGGTAAAAAACGGTCAACAGCAACTATAATATGCTGTGCTTTTACCTGAGCATGAGGTGTAGTAATAGTGTGATCGTCTATACGTAAAGCGGGGGTGTTTTCATAAATTTGCACTCCTAAATTGATTAAAACATCTTTAAAACCTTGGCAATATAAATAGGCTATAATGCCAAACGTTGAGCTATCACGTACAGCATTTGTGTAATATGAGCTATTTATTATGCTAGACAGCTGTGGCTTTGTATACAAGCGACTTGGATAGTTAAGTTTAAGTCGTGCTTCATGTTCACGCGCCACCTCTTTAGCACTATGCTTACTTGTCGAAATAAAGAGCGTATCTTGTTTTTGATAATCACACTCAATACCGTATTTTTGTATATATTGTTCTAGTAAATTGCATCCAGATAAAGAAAAGTTCCATAACTTTTGAGCGCCCTCTATGCCCCAACGGCTAGTAAAGTTGTCTGCTTCTAATTCTGAATCAGGGCTAACAAAACCTGAACTTTTGCCACTTGCGCCAGCACCACAAAAATCTTTTTCAAGTAAGGCAACTGAAAGGCCTTTTGCGCGAAAACTATGAGCAGCTGCAAGTCCCGCAGCACCACCACCTATAACAGCGACATCAATTTGTATGTCGTTAGTAAGCTCTTTTTTAGAAGGATTTTTGAGAGTATACCAATATACTTTATCTTTAGGTAATATAGTTTTGCCCATAATATCTCTTTTATATACAAGTTCAGTATAATGCCTTAGCTAATGTGAGATTAATTAAAATTAGACCTCAAAGTAAAGAGATATGTGCTTAAATAAGTGAACTTAACTAAAAAATTGGTATACTAAAACTTAAGCTGATTTTAAAAATTATCAACAAAAAATTATTAACAATCGTAGGACGATACTATGAATAAAAAAGAATTAATGTCATCTAAGCCCCGTTTTTCTAACTATGGTATTGATGCACCGCTTGTTATAGTAGGTTTTGCCCTAAGTGGGATAGCTCTTTTAGCTTTCGCTTTAGGACTTTATTATACTACGTGCAATTCTTGGATGCACTGTAGCATTTCTTTGTTAGTGCTATTGGCTTCTCTCTATTGTTTAGGTGTAGCTGCTTATATGATATTTAGTAGTCTTTTTGGTAAATATATTCAAAGCCATAAAATGCTTGATAAAATTACTTGGCGAGGTAATGAGCGAGTACTTGATGTTGGTTGTGGGCGCGGTTTGTTACTTATAGGTGCAGCGCATCGTCTTACTACAGGAAAAGCAGTAGGTATTGATACCTGGCGCTATAGAGATCTTTCAGGCAATACTAAAAAAGCTGTTCTTGCTAACGCACAAAAAGAAGGTGTAGAACATAAGGTTTCTGTTTTTGATGCTGACGCTACAGCTTTGCCTTTTGAAAGTGGTAGCTTTGATGTTGTTTTGTCTAGTTTTGTTTTGCATGCTATATCTAACCGCAAAAGCAGAGAAAAAGCTTTACAAGAGATGGCTCGAGTTCTTAAACCCCATGGTACTATTGTTATTCAAGATTTTCAGTTTACTGATCAGTATGTAGCTGCTTATGAGAAGTTAGGTTTTAGTGTACAGCGTTCAAAAGTACAGTGGTTTGTATTTCCACCAGCACGTATAATAACTGTACATAATCAACCAGCCCTTACCCATGAGTCAGTAAACTATACTTTAGTTTCATAGCTCTATTACTTTAAGAAATTCTTGCACTACTAGTGTATTTTAAAATATAATTATAATTGATAATAAAAAATATTTTAAAAAAAATAAAGGAATTTTCATGAAGCAAAAAAGATTAATAGTTTACCTGATTGTAGGTTTTGCAACTTTACTCAACGCAGTATTTACTTTTGCTGCTCTAGCACCAGCACTAGCTTTGTCCAAGGTTCAGTATGGTGGTGCATCAGTTCTTCCTTATACACGCTGGAAGCCAAAAAACCAAGGTGGCAAAGCGTACCTTCTACTTTTACGAGAAGCATCGGGTACGGATAAAGGCACCTATGATGCTTTGGGTGGTAGAAGAGATCCAAAGGAAGAACCAAAGGACACTGCTTCAAGAGAATTATCTGAGGAAGCAATGGGACTCCTAGGTAATCCAGGGACGTTATTAACCTATATAGATAGTCTTGGAAAAAATACTCGCAATGTGGTAGTTAATGATAATAAGCATACGGTAATCTACATTACGAAATTCTCTCCTCAAAGTTTAGGAAACCTTGTAAGTAATTTTTATAGTAAACGTCAGCAGTTATTAACTAATCCTCAAGCTAATCGTAAATTTCTCGAAAAAGATTCCATTGCTTGGGTGAGTTGGCAAAACTTAGAGCAAGCTATAGGACAAGCTCCGCGTAATGCTAACGGACAACTTATCACTCCAATTAAAGTATGGGCAAACGTAGTAGATGCTGCTGGAAAAAAGAATGCAGCACAAATTGATTTGCGACCAGTCTTTGTAAGTAGCTTGCAATCATTTTTTAAAAATGCACAGCCCCCTATTTTAAGACAGGGACATAATCCTAAAGTGAAATTTTATACTTACTAAATTGGTTTTTAACTAACAACAAGAAGGCCTTACTATTTAAGTAAGGCCTTCTTGTTGTTCTAAAGCTTTTACTAATTGCTCAAAACAAGCACCACGCTCTTGGTAATTTTTAAAAAGATCAAAACTTGCTCCAGCCGGTGAAAGAAGCACAATGTCTTTTGGTTGAGCTTGAGTAGCACAAGCTTTAAATGCTGTCTCCAGGCTTAAGTGCTGTTCTGCCGGAATGCCAACTTCAAAGCAGTAAGAATACAGTAGTTCTGATTCAGCACCAAAGCAGACGATTTTTTTTACTTTATTTTTAAGTAGTTGAATAAGTGGTTTGCGATCAACTCCTTTACTAACACCACCAAGCAACAAGTAAAGAGGCTCAGACTGTAGATGATCCACAGCTGCTAAGGTAGCCTGCGCGATGGTAGACTTAGAATCGTTATAATAGCTTACGCCATTGATAGTTGCGACAAGGGCTAGTCTATGAGCTGGTAAATCAATGTCTGGCAAGCTTGTTAATTTTTCAAGTGGCAATCCAAGTTGATCACATACTGCTATAAGTATAACCCAATTAGCCTTATAGGATATGCTTGGCAGCAGTGCACTATCAAAAATAGTTTTAGCACCTAAAGTAGAAGTGTATTTAACGATACTAGTGTTATCAAAATAATAGAGTATGTCGTTAGCTTTTAATACTAATTTATCACTTGAAGATGGCGCTGTAGTGCTAAAGTAGACAAGCGGCTTTTCTGTAAGCTTTGGGATATTTAAAAAATAGGCTCCCAGTTCTAATGGTACAATAGTATGCTGAGCTTGGGTTTGCTGTGCTAAGATTTTATATTTAGCATCAAAATATTCTTTTACAGTACCATGGCGATCTAGGTGATTTGGATAAAAATTAGTCCAGACAGCAACTGTTGGCGCAAATGTTTTACATAACTCAAGCTGAAAGCTTGACAGCTCAAGCAAGCCAACATCTGCCTGCTGTTGTTGCCCAAGTAAATCGAGCATACCAAGGCCTATATTACCCCCTGTGGCAACTTGTTTGCTATAATGTTCTAATATTTTAGAGAGTAAGTGCACAACAGATGTTTTACCTACAGTGCCTGTAACAGCAATAAGTGGTTTATGCCATGCTTGGGAAAATAAATCAAGTTCAGACTGCCATTTATGGCTATACTGATTATATTTTCTTAAATCTATACCAGGACTCGGTATAATTTCGTTGTTAGAGTCTAAAAACTCGTTAAGCTCAGATTCAGGCCTATACATACACGAATGTTTATTTAAAAACGCCTGTTCCTCTTCAGTTGGTAGCCGCTTATCTAAAACTTGAAGTTCTACAGTGTCACTCGCAAGATAGCTTATTACTGATTTTCCCACAACGCCTAAACCCCAGACTCCAATTTTTCTTTTCATAGTTCCTCTGCGTCTATTGTGCTTGTATTTAAAGAGTTTACAAGCTCTTGTAAAAGTTCAAAGTGGTTAGTACTTGTTGTAACTGCAAGTTCAATAGGAGTAAGATTAGAGGTGTTTTCCTTACTTAAATGTTCCCTGCTTTCTTGCATACTCAAAAGAAGCTGTAGTGTGTTTTTACTTTTATGTTTACATGCTAAATGAAGAAGGGTATTTTTTTGCCTGTCCTTGCTTTTTAAGCTACAACCATGTTTAAGCAGTTGTATTACTGTAGTAACGTCATCAATGCCTATTGCATCAAATAATTCCTGAGTTTTGCGAGCAAAGTAGAGTTTTACTCGGCTGTTAGCATAAGCACCTTTGTTAAGTAAATGCACAATCTTACGAGCATCATCTTGTATTACAGCTGTCAATAAATGGCACTGGTTTTGTTGTGCATACTTGTACGTAGGATGACAATTTATTTTTTCGTTTGCAGGAGCATTATAGGCAATTAATATTTCGGTTGCTTTGGCTTTATAATGGAACACAGCGCTGTGTAAAGCGGTTAGTCTACAGGGAGTGTACGCTTTAATATGAGCTCCATACAGTAAAAGAAATTCAAGTGCCCTTACATGGTTATGACGTGCTGCAAGATGAAGGGGTGTAAATCTAGATTTATTACGAGCATTAACCTCTGCGCCATTATTAAGTAGAATTTCTAGTGCTTTTGTATGACCTTGACTAGCTGCTAAATGGAGAGGAGTTGCGTCAATACAATTGCGAGCATTAACATTTGCCTTGTAATCGATAAGTTTTTGTAATGTTCTCAAGGCGCCAGAATATGCAGCTGTATGGAGTGCTGTTTGTCTACTATTATTCTCAAGTTCTATTTCTGCCCCCTGATGGATAAGCAATTCGACTACTTCTGATTGATCATGAGCTGCCGCTTGATGTAACGGACTTATTCCACAATACCCTTGGGTGTTTACACAGGCCCCTTGATGCTCAATAAGATCTTTAATAAAAGTTGTATTATCCGTTTGAGCTGCATCAATAAGCTGCTGATTTGTACTAGGTGTACTAATAGAAGCAAAACCATATGCACTCATTGAGATTAAAAAAAGAATAATGGGTAATTTCATAAAGATGCCTATAATTATAGTAATGGTTTTTATCAAGAGTAGCAGGTCTTTTTTAAAGCTCAAAATTAAATGTATAACTTTATATATTTAATTGTTATCGCAAATGCCTTTTTCTTGGGTAAAAATAGTAATTCTTGCATTTTGATAGTAAAAAGTATTATTCTAAAAGAAATAAATAGGACAAAAGAACTGAGCTCAAGATGAACTATTTCTTACTTACAGGGGTTTTTATGAGTATACTAGACACACAGGCAGTGCCGCTCTTTAAGCTGCTAAGTACGGCGTTTGCGCATGAACAGCCTATTCCTAGAGAGTATACCTGTGAAGGTCGTAATGTTATACCGACCCTTTATTGGCAAGGAGTTCCTAAAGGTTCACGCAGTCTTGTGTTAATTTGTTTGGATCCTGACGCGTCAAAATCTGAGCCTTGGGTGCATTGGATAGTGTATAATATTCCGGTGAATCGTAAAAATATAGGTCCTATTTTAGATAGAAAAAAAGAAGTAAGTGATGGTACACTTCAAGGACGTAATAGTTCCAAAAAAATAGGATGGGACGGCCCTTGTCCACCAATGGGTGATGCGCACAGATACTTTTTTAGACTGTATGCACTTGATAGTATGCTTGATTTAAAGCCTGGAGCAACCAAAGAAGAGCTTCTTGATGCTATTAAAGAGCATATACTAGCTGAAACTGAGCTTGTAGGCCTTTATCAGAGTTCGAAAACTCCTAAATCTTAAGAAATATCCCATCGGTGCTTTTAAGTTATACTTTAAGCGCAGTTTTACTACCTTTACCTAGTGCCCATTTGCTTAATGCAACGGTGAAGGCTATTCCTATTGTGATAAGCACTAAGCTTAAAAAAATCTCCATAAGACTATCAATACCACCTTGTTGAGCTTTAATTTTATGGAAAAATTTGCCAATTTGTGACTCTTGTCCTTGCAGAAAATTAATTGTTTCACCAATTAGTAAACTATATAAAATAAAACTTAAAGGTATAACTCTTTTTTGCAATTGACTTAAGGCTTCCTCATGATATTTAGAATAAAAATAACCTATGATAAATCCAGATACCAAAAGATTACTTATAAACAATACAAGAAAAATAATAGTCTGCCAACCATTTGGTTCTTGAGTTGTATACATAGTTTTAAGCCACTGCAGCGCTAAAGCAGGAAGCATAAATAAAGCACCAAAAGTCAGGGAGACTAGTAAAAAAAACAGTCCTAATACAAGAGGGTTTTTAGAAAGTCGATCAAGCATAATAATCCTTTAGCTATTAGTTATTTTTATGGTGTTGTTGAGCTAATGCTACACGAGTACCCCATCTTAAAGATACTCTGGTTATTAAAATAAGCGCAGGTATAGCTAGGGTAAGAGTAAGTATAAAAAAGGCTGTACTACTAGATTCAGTTCCTAACCCTTGAGTATAATTTTGCACTCGAGTGGCAATGCTTGTTGAATTTAAAAGAGCAAAACCACGTATTGTCTCAAATAACACAGAAAAAGCAAGAGAGCTTATGGCTATAAGATAACTAGAGCTGCGTGTGATAAATGCGTGATAAGTTTTTCCATACAAATATCCTAGTATAAATCCTGAAACGACAAATGCTAGTAATGCTCCCAAGATATCTAAACTACTATCGCGTAGAGCTGTTTGAGCTGTTATATAAGGTGCTAAAGTAAAAGAATAAGTAACACTTAAAGTATAATTAATTAAAGCAGCTAGTAAGCCAAGAAGAACTGGGTTTTTAAAAATGCGTATAAGCATAGAAGACCTTAGGTAAGTAGTTATTAAGTATATTTTGCTAATAGTTTAGTGAGTTGATTGGTGCAAAGTCAATAGTAGCGTTTAGAGCTACCACTTAGAGTATTTTTAATGGCAAATATAATTTGTTGTACAATTTTTATTTTATGTTATAATTAAAAATATAAATTAAAATATTTGATATTAAGTTTGAGGAATAGATGAAAAAATTTATGATAGTATCCACGCTTGTATGTTCTTTAATGTTAACTTTTCAGCTTCTATCAATGGTGCAGCCTGTATTAGGTTCTGGTTATACTCAAAATTTTATTGATCGGATGAGGCTAACTGATTTAGAGAATAAAAAGATTGATGAACTCATGAGAAATGGTACTCAAGAGCACTTAGCTAGTTTGTTAGAGGAAAAAAAAATAGATGTGAATGCTGTATATGCTGGTGGTAAGACCTTGCTTCACTTAGCAATTGAATTAATCCCTAAATTGGTTGAAACACTGTTGAAGTATGGGGCCAACCCAAATATTGCTTGCAATTATGGTGCTCGAGTGCAATTAACGCCTTTGCAATTAGCTTGTGAGCAAAGGCCTATTAATAAGGAAGTAATTGGCATACTACTTAAAAATAATGCTAGCTCTGTATATAATTATGATCAAGCACCTTGGTGTTGGAACAGGCAAGTAAATATATTTGAAAAGTTTGTTGCAGCTGAATATAATCACGGTAAACTATGGTCACTTATTCATTATGCTGTACATTTAGGTGATAAAGAGCTATTACAGGTTATTATTGACAATGGCGTTGATATTAATACCTATTGTGGACACTATGCTCCTTTGCATACAGCAGTTGCTTGTAATAATCTAGAATTAGTCAAGTTTCTTATAGACTACGGCGTAGATGTAAATCTTCTTACAGCCAATGGTCATAGCACACCCCTTCATTTAGCTGCACAAAAAGGATATGTGGATATTGCGCGTTATTTACTAAGTAAAGAAGCTACATCAGATGAAGCTTATGATATTTCAGCTAATTTGCCTTTATGTATTGCTATTAAAAATGACGATATAGCAATGGTCAAGTGTCTTATTGAAGCTAAAGTTGATGTCAATGCTTCTGATGAGGAAGGACTTACAGCTATCATTATAGCTGCAGGTTACGGTAATAAAGAAATTATAGAATATTTACTTGCTAGTAGTGCATATATGGACGATGAGCCTAGTGGTCCAGTTTGCATAGCCCCTTTGCATGCAGCAGAATCAGGGCATATTGATGCTATTGAAGTATTTTTAAAGCATGGTTGGAGAATAAATGACTATGATGATAGTGGCCGAACAATGCTTCATCAAGCCATTTTATTTGGACAAGCAAAAGTCATTGAATTTTTACTTAATCATGGAGCTTCTTTTGAAACAGAAAGCTTTAAGGGTGAATATTTAGACGCACTATTACATGATGAATTTGATCGTACAGAATTAATACGCCCTAATCATTCTAAGTTGTATATTATTCAACAACTTTTAGCGCATGGGGCTCCAGTTTCTGAATTGTCAGCCGATAATGTAGAAATTAAAGAGGCACTTGGTATGCAAAGTAGCTTAAAGCATGCTGTATCAGTAGGTAATTTAAAATCAGTAACCTCACTTCTTAAAAATGAGGGCTATGCTTGCAAAGAAGTACTAGATTTTATTAATGTGCAACGTACTCAATTATTTAATGCTATTGAAGCCAACACTAAAGAAGCTAACAAAACTGTTATACATATGCTTCAAAGAGGCTTTACATTAAATACATGTGATAAAGAAGGTAATACTTTACTTCATAAAGCTATACAAGTGGGTAATCAAGAACTAGTTATGTTATTGCTTAGCTTATATGCTGGGAGAGAACACTTTTTATTAGATGATGAAAATATAGATCCCTTATCATATGAACATGTAATATGCAAAGTATATGTAGATAGAATACCCCAAGCTTTAAACAAGAAAAATAAGGTAGGTTTAACTCCTTTACATTTTACTCCTAACAACCCTGAAATACTCAAAAGTATTATGCAAGTTTGTACGTTCGACTCTTCTTCAACAAGAGTTTTTAAAAGAGCACATCAATAAAATAGTATAAAAACTTGTCTAAAAGTGCCTGCAAGAAGCGGGCACTTTTAGTGTAAGAGCAGGTCAAAGCGCCTGTATTAATTGTAATTATTTGGCTATTGAGCTATTATTAAATCAATAATAGCTTATATACTCTTGTAGCTCAGGAAACTGTAATTATGTTACAATTCTTTCTTTTATTTTTAACTATACCCTTTAGGCTGTGGTTTTTATGCCTTTTTGTAGGCAACTATTTTATACCTCTCTTATCTTCTATTAGTGGGCAGTATTGCCTAAATCAAACTACGATCTAACTACCTTATTTTTTATATAATTTTACTTTGTAATTGAAAGGATCCGCAATGGACTCTCACGATAACTCTAAAAAGAGTTTTAAAGAGACGCTTAATTTGCCCCGCACGGATTTTCCTATACGAGCAAATGCTGCTGTTGAAGATGTTACGCTTCTTGAGCGTTGGCAACAAGAAGATCTGTATCATGCTTCTTTTGAACATAATACCGGTCATGCTAAGTATATCTTGCATGATGGTCCTCCCTATGCTAACGGCAATATTCACTTAGGGCATGCGTATAATAAGATATTAAAAGATATTTTATGTAAATCGCGCCGTATGAGTGGTTATCATGTACCGGTAACTCCTGGATGGGATTGCCATGGACTACCTATAGAACTCAAAGTTGCTCAAGAAAACCCTGGGCTAAGCTCACTTGATCTTAAGAAAGCTTGCCGTACTTATGCTAATAATTGGATAGATGTACAACGTCAAGCATTTAAAAACTTAGGCGTGTTAATGGATTGGGACCATCCGTATATTACTATGGATTATGCTTATGAAGCCGTAACGGTGAAAGCTTTTGGTAAATTAGTTAAAAATAATTTTATCGAGCGTAAAAATAAGACAGTGCCTTGGTGTTTTAATGATAAAACAGTGTTAGCCTCTGCTGAAATTGAGTATAAAGATCGTAAAGATCCCTCTCTTTATGTGCTTTTTGAGTTCAAACAAGCTGATAGTCAACGTTTATTTGGTATAGATAATCCCGTAAGCATTCTTGTGTGGACAACAACACCATGGACTTTACCACTTAATAGAGCCGTGTTAGTAAAACCTAATGCTCAGTATGTGCTTCTTAACGTAAAAGATACTTATATTGTGGTAGGTGCAGATGTTGCTGATAAAATAGCACAGCTTGTTGAAGGTGAAAAACAAGTACTTAAACAATTTAACTCAAAAGAGCTTGGTGGTCTTTCTGTTAAACATCCTTTTATAGATCAAGATAGCCCGTTATTGTTTGATGATTCAGTTGGTACGCAAGAGGGTACAGCATTTGTTCATTGCGCTCCTGGTTGTGGTCCTATTGATTATGAAGTTGGTGTAAAAAATGGTCTATCTATTTATTCGCCAATTAGTGCTGATGGTAAGTATACCCAAGATATAGAGCCAAAAGAGCTTGTGGATATGCCAGTAGCTGAGGGTCAAATTTGGGTAATTCGTAAACTTGCGCAACTTCAAAAGTTATTTTATAAAACAAACATTACGCATAGTTACCCCCATTGCTGGCGTTGCCATAACGGCCTTATATTTAGAGCTACACCCCAATGGTTTTTTGACCTTGAGCGTCAGAATGTAAAGCAAAGAGCTCTTGATGCTATTGAGGCTATGAACTTTATTCCTGATAGAGGCAGAAACTTTTTGCGCGCAACTGTTGAAAACAGGTGGGAATGGTGTTTATCAAGGCAACGCGTGTGGGGTACACCAATTCCAGCATTATTGTGTGTTGGTTGCGATAAAGATTACTTGACTCCTGAGCTTATAGATAAAGTGGCTGAGGGTATAGCACGCGAAGGTATTGAATATTGGGATCGCGTAAATTTAGAAGATTTGATAGATCCAACACTTGCTTGCTCTGGTTGTGGCGTTACTAACTTTAAAAAAGAGTATGATATATTAGATGTTTGGTTTGATGCAGGGGTAAGTCATTACGCGGTTCTTTTTAATAATCCTGCTTTAGCATTTCCTGCAGATATCTATCTTGAGGGTGTCGATCAGCATCGTGGCTGGTTTCAAAGTTCATTGCTTACCAGTTTAGTACTTGAACAAGAGCCATGCACAAAAACTATTATGGCGCATGGCTATACAGTTGATGCTAAAGGCCAAAAAATGTCTAAATCACTTGGAAACGTGGTAGCTCCTCAGGATATAGTCAAACAAGTAGGCACTGATGGTCTCAGATTATGGGTAGCAAGTATTGGTCATGGAAGCGATCCCGTAGTATCTGATGTTCTTCTTCGTAACGTAGCTGAAGTGTATCGTAAGATACGTAATACCTGCAGATTTATGCTTTCAAATCTCTATGATTTTGATATTACAAAAGATGCAGTGCCTGCTGATAAGCTGCTGCCGTTTGATCGCTATGCAGTAACACAGCTTTCAATGATTAACGAAGAGATAACCCAGGCCTATGAGTCGGTTAACTTTACTGATGTATTTCATAAACTGGCTGATTACTGTAGCGTAGAGTTAAGTGCTTTTTATCTTGATATTGTTAAAGATCGCTTATATGTAGAAAAAGCTACGGGTACCGAGCGCCGGTCAGCTCAAACAGCTTTATGGTATATTTTAGATACTCTTACTCGTTTAATAGCTCCCGTGCTTTCTTTTACTGCTGAATGGATTTCAGACTTTTATCAGAAAGACAAAAAAAGCTCTATCCATTTGCAAAATTTTCCTAACACTCAAAAATTAAGAGACTATTCGTTTGGCGGCTTAGAACCTCTTTGGCCTGCTCAAGGTACGCAAGTGCAACAAGGTGCAATAAGCAAAATGCAATTACAACTTGAAGAACAGACTTATTTAGCTCAATGGGCAACGCTTAAACAAGTACGCTCAGTGCTTCTTAAGGCTCTTGAAGTTGAACGTGAAAAAGAACTTATCAAGCATTCACTTGAAGCTAAATTGGTAGTGTATCTTGATCTTAACCAAGAAAATCTTAAGTACCTTGAAACGTTGTTTTCATTATTTACCCGTTATAGCTATAGTCTTGAACAGTTTTTTAAAGAGTTTTTAATTGTATCTCAGTTTGAACTTGCTTCAAGTTCTCAAGGTTTACAGTCAACTACTATGCCTGGAGTGTATGTATTGGTATCTCATGCTGAAGGGGTTAAATGTCCTCGCTGCTGGCAATGGAGTATAACCTCTAATGTAGATAATCTCTGTGAGCGCTGTGCTTGCATTGTATGTTAGTAGAGAGTTTATTAGATTAATAAAAGAAAAGGTCCCAAGTAATTTGGGACCTTTTCTTTTAAGATATATAGCTAGAGGTGCTTTTAAGCTTCAGTGCTCGTTTCTGGTGCTGGTACTATTTGCCCAGCAAGAGGTCTAGGATTACCTATTTGAGCTACTTTTTTTTGTTCTTCACGATCTTTCTGTTCTTGTTCTTTAAGTTTAGGTGGAAACTCTTTAATGCCCAGTGCTTTAGAAATGGTATCAAAGTAATAGTGCGCTTCTCTTGGCCAATCGCGTGCGATAACAAAAGATCTACTAGCTGCTTCTTTTTGGGATTCTTTTTGACGACTTGCTGCTGGCTTTTTTAAGTCAACTTCAGGTTTATCAAGGCCATAGGTTTTAGCTTTTTCTGCATTAAAGGGTGGTTTGCGGTTGAGGCTGCGTGCTTGTTTGCTTAAAGCAGTATGTAAAGTAGTATGCCAAGAAATTATCTTATGACCATGTGGATCAAACACTTTTTCTTTCCACAATTTTTTAAGAGCACCGTTATCTTTTATTTTATTGACCTGAGATCCTATTTTATTAAGATTGCTTAACATGTCTTTGAAATCGGGTTGCAGAATAAAAGCATCAATCGGTTGTAAGACTTCTTGAGCAGATTGTGTGCTATCACGAGTTGTTGGCTTAGTAAAATAATTTTCTGCATTTTTAGCAGCGCTAATAAGAGAGGTGATTTTACTTGGGCTTCTCATAAATCCGTTACTATCACTATCGGCTGCTGTAGAGGTAATTAATTTGCCTTCGCTATCAAATGCATCTTTAATGCCAGCTATGTTTTTTGCTAACTGCTCTATAGTAGTTTCAAGCTTACCTTCTTCTTTATCGCTCATTTTTGGCGCTTTAGCACCTGAACCTGATCCTGGCCTTTGAGGAGCATCTTTTTCTTTAGTATCTTTTTTGTTTTCATCTTTTTTTTCTTTACCTTCGGGTTTGCCAGCTTTGCCTTGACCCGTAGATTTGCCGCCTTCTTGTTTTGAGTCTTGGCCAGAAGATTTGTTATCGCCAAAGGGATTGTTGTCTGAACCATTTCTCAAGTCGCGTGGTGCTTGCTGAGGGGCATACAGTGAACGAGCTGCATCTTGACGAACTTGATTATAAAAATCAGAGAATTCATCTTTTTGTCCTCGTGATTGCATACCACGTGTATCAATTTTTACTGGTTGAGCAAGTCGTTTAGCTGCTTGTTGTTCAAGGGCATCTTGAGCTTTTTTAATCTCGAGCTCTTTAGGCTGATGTTGCTTGATAAGCTGCTCTATATCTCCCAGAACTTTTTGGCTATAAAAAGCAGTGCTTAACTGATCTATTATTTGAGAAAAAGCTTTATGAGCAGTTTCTATTCGTTGCTTGTCGCCGCCCCTGTTTTCGCGTAGCAACCTATCAGTTAGTGCCCGCTGTTTAGGCTCCTTTAGTCGATCATAGGCATCTTGTATAAAGCTAAACTTTAATTTCGCTTCAGTGACTTTTTTATGCCGGTCTTGCTTAGAGATAGTTGGTTTATTTAAACGCCGTTCAATAGTATCGGGGCTATTAGTCTGTTTTAAAGTTTGGAAAGCTAGATCAATTTCATCTTGAGTTGCTGTAGAAAAGAGCCCTAGAGTATCATAAGGATTCTCTTCACTTAGTTTAGAAGGCTCTCTGAGCTTTATAAGTGGTTCATTTGTCGCTGCAACTTGAGCAAGTATCTCAAGATTTTTATAGAGTTTAGAGAATTCTTTGCTTGTTATATAAGTAAGCAAGGGCTCTTCTACTAAAATAGTAAGATAGTACATAAGATCGTTAAGTTCTTGGTGCCAACGCTCAAGCTTATGATTCATCTGAGGGAACTGGCCAGCTTTTTGGCGTACAGATGCTAAGTTTTTAGATAATTCTTTAAGCATGCTACGAGCATTTGTTGGGTCAACAACGGCTAGACGAGTTGTTGGTTTTTCTGGCTGCTTTTGTATTTCTGGTTTTGTAGTATCTTTTGGTATAGTGGGTAATTTTGTGCCCGTGGATTGCGCTTGTTCTTCTTGTTCCATAAACTTAAAAATATCATCTGGATTAAGAGGATCAAGCCCTTTAGAGCGCATTTTGTCGTCTATTTCTTTGCCTACTTTTGCAAGCTCTTCTTGAGCTTCAGGTGGCATATTATTTAAAAATTCAAGAAAATCATTAAGGCCTTGTGAATCAGCATCATTTAAATTAAGCCCTTCAAGATCAGCTGGATTGAGTTGTAATCCTCCACTTATTAGAGGTATACTGCTTACCATAGGTCCGCACGCAAGAGCAAAAGAAAGGCATACATGTTTAAAAAAGTTCATAGAGCTCGCTTTCTGTTACCTAGTTTTTTAAGTACTATTAATTAAATATGTCTATTTTTAATTTTAATTTAAAATCGCATAAAAGTCAATCGTCAGGGTTTATCCTGCTAGAGATTATGGTAGCGCTTATAGTGCTTATAACGTTAAGCATGGCACTTGGTGGCTGGTATAGCAGCGCTCTTACAGCACGTATGCGATCTGACAGAAAGGCGCAAGCACTTATACTTGCAAGTGCCTGCATAGAACAATGTAGAGCTCAAGGAACTATAGTGCAAAAAAATATTCCAGACTATTTTAAGCTCCATTGGCGATTGGTGCCTGACGCTGTTTTGTCTCATTTTGCTACATTGACTGTGTCTGTTAGGTGGTCTAAGTCTGAGGGTATAGAGCTTATTACTGGTATAGTAACCTCATGACCTGCCCTAAGTGTTCAAGAGCTGGTATCACTCTTGTTGAGTGTTGTGTCTATCTTATGAGCTTGATGTTGCTACTGAGCCTACTGCTTACTGTGCTTAGTGCTTTTTATAATCGCATGCAATCTGAGGTATATAGTACTAATACTTTTACTCAGGCTCTTATTGCTTGGCGTGTACTTGAATATGATATAGCAACAGCAGTTAAGCTTGATGTTAAAAGAGGCAAAAACAATCAACTAGAGCTTTTTATTAAAGATAGTAATAACTCCTATAAATGGCATCTTAAAAAAGGTTATTTAGTGCGTGGTGTTTGGAGCGATAAAAAACATGGCTATGTGTCTAATGCCATTGCTGGAAGTTGTAAGGATTTTACTGTTTCTATAGGCAGTGAACTTGTTCGTTTTGCTTTTAATTTTAACGCACAAAATACTAGTATACAGGGTACTGTTGCGCCACGTTTGAAAGCTCTACTATGATCTTGCCACTTGTGTTGAGCGTATTATTTGTTTTTAGTAGCTATCTTTTAGTGCTTTCGCGCCATAACGGCTATTTAATTGCCACGCTGCATGAGTTATGCAAAGAAAAACAGCAGTACTATTACACCGAAGGCTTACTTTCTTATGGTATTGCTCTCTATAAAAACCAAGGGCATACGTGGCACTTTCCTGTAACTAAGCAAGTGTCGTATGGTGGCAAAGAGGGACTCGTAGATTTTACAAAAACAGATGCCCTTATTACCGTAAAAGCCTCTAGTTTACCGGATCATTCGTTAACGCTTACTTGTGTTTTAAAGCTTCATAAAGATGGTACTATTACTTTGCAGGCCTGGCATAAAGTTAAAAGCATAAAAAATAATTACACACAAAGCTGAGCAAGGAGTTGCATACTGCTATAGGGGCTATTGGCTATATAGTTGAGAGGTGTTAATTCCCTTTTATTGCTTTTCATTATGTGCTGCATAGCACCATAGCATAACAAGATTTTAGTAGTTTCTTTACTATGCGCTTGTAGTGCTTTATGAAGCAGAGTGTTTCCTAAGTTGTCTTTAATATGTATGCTCATGCCTCGCTTGAGTAACTTTTTAACTATTTCTGACCTGTCTTGCTCTATAGCTTTAAAAAGTTCTTGCTTTTTACTAGCAAGAAAAGCAAGTGCGTTTTTGTTTCTTGGTGCACCTTGCTGCAATAGTTTTACTACATCTAATATACTATCTTGAGAAATTGCTTTATCAAAAAGACCATTGCAAATTTCGATAAAAGCTTCATTTTCTCTAGACTCTTTATCAATCGAAGCGCCATAAGCCAAAAACAAAGGGATGCATGGCAGGTAATTCTTTTTTAGAGCCCATAAAATTAAAGTAGATTCGTGGGTATATATTTCGTAAGGCGGCGGGAATCTGGTTTGCCATATAACTGGTATAAAAATATCATCAGGATGAGCAACCACCTGTTGCTCTAGGAGGATAGTATCTTGTTTTTTGATTAATGGTATTAATGGATGCTGTGCTTTATAATCATTTAAGAGAAATGGCCCAGGTGGAAATAAAGTGTATACCGTGCTCATAAAACACGCGGTAACTAATAATTTTAAAATAAGTAATTTCACAGTGTATTTCCTGACTTAATAATAAATAGCAAGCTTTAATTGAGTATAAATTTTATAGGTACTAAGTCTAGGTTAGCAACGGAGAGCGTCTAAACTGCTACTATTTTATGGGAGCATACACCTGTTGAGCTACTAAAGCGGCAATGTTTTTATAAAAAGGAGCTTCTTCAGAGGTTAGTCTAGCTTCAAGTTGCTCAATACCTAGTGGTCTAAAGCGATCGTACAATGTGCTAAAGAGTATATTTTTAGTATCGTTAGACAAATTGTAATGAGCAATCGAATAACCTGCATGCTCAGTTAAAAGAGTGGTAAGCAGTTGTGAGTTATAAGAATTCAAGCATATAAGTAAGGGCATTTTAGAAGCACGAGTTATAATTTTAGCAGCAAGTGTATACAGCTTGAGAGGAGCAAAAGATTGTTCAAGAGCCATTTTTAATGTTATATAACGCTCATCTAGTTTATAATTATATTGTAAAGAAAGTAGAAACTTCCCATAGTCATCAAGTGTTGTAAGTACTTGTTTAAAATCTTCACTTGTACTTATAGCTTGTATTTTATCATCTAAAACATCAAGCGCATCTAAAGCAGAAGGATAGAGCTCTGTAGCTCGCTCTTTTAGGTGCTGAATGTATCCCTTAAGGGCAATAAAGCTTATCGGGGTAGTAGAGTGACATGCAAGATCCTGCAAAAGTATAGATTTAACGTGCCTAAAAGAAGTTGAAATGCCTTTTGTAGCACAAGTAAACAAAGTTTTTGTGTTAGTAGGTAAATCGGTAAGTGCATCAGTAAACTTTTTATATTCTAGATTAAAAGCTTGTTCTAAATCTGCTATTGTCCACATATAAGATGATGCTGGTATACCAATAAGAGGGTTTTCTGGTACAGAGCCTTGTGTCCATGCAAGCATACTATATAAAGCACTATAGAGCGGATTTAAACTTATAAGAGTCGTATAACACCGTTGATCTTGTGCATTGCTGTTTATGTTATCTAAAAAATCTATTTTATCACAAGAGTTATAGGTACATACATGTAAAAGTACCGGTTTTATAGTTTTAAAAAACAGATTTAATTGCTCTAGTTGTTCTTCCTTATGATCCTGTAGTTGACCTTCTGTGGGAGAAAGTAACCAGAGTACCTGGCCACTGGTCGAAGTAAGTTCCGTTATACGAGTAATCGTACCACTAAGAGCATAGGGAAAAATTATTAATATTGACAAGATGAGCATAGCTGTTTTTTGATTGTACATATATTCTTTCTTTTTTAGAAAATGGATAACTTAAAAAGTATATACCACAATAGAGCGCCACACAAAAGGCTAAGGCGAGCCTTCTTGACTTTTAGCTCATTATAAATTACAATTAGTAGTATATATATTTTATTAAATTAAATTATTATCAGGAGTTCGTATGAAGTGTGTGAAAATAATAGTATTAATGAGTATTCTCTGTACGGGCTTTTTTGGACTTATAAGTATGAGTCCTAACTCAAATCCAAGCGCGCAAAGTTTAGAGGCTGATGCTTTAGCAAAACAAGAAGAAGCTAATTTAAGTGAAAGCGTCATAGAAATCTCAAAAAATAAAGATCATTTTGATTCCTATGCCTCTGCTCAGTTAACACCGGATAAATTTGATAGCGTTCCTAATGTTCCCGGCTGGTATACACCAAAAGGACATTTGAGCTCTATTTTTGAAGATTTAACTTATTACACTAATAATGCAGAGGTTTATTCAGGTATACGAGCAGGCTATTTTTATGCTCCTGAGTCTAGTAATCCTCGAGCAAAGCCTATTGTTATAGTTGTTGTACATGGTACGGGATTTAGTGCTTTTGGTATTAAAACTGGTGGAGCGGCAACAGTAGATTATTTTGATCCAACAACAGAATCATTTAAAGGCATTTTAAACTTTGCTCGATCTGAAGCTGATAAAGCACAAGCCCCAGTACAAGTAGTGTCATTTCAATGGAGCGGTGCAAATACCACTTCAAAACGTATTGATCCAGGTGCGGTACTCGCTAATGTATTGAAGCGGTATGCTAACTTTAAGATACTAACTATTTCGCATAGTCATGGTGGCAATATTGTTAATATTGCTTCAAATCAACCTAATGTGCCTCTTATAGACACTATGATTCAAGTAGCTACTCCTGTTCGTGATATTAAAGCTGAAGGTGGTATATATGTACCTAAAAACTTTAATACATTGTTCCAATTCTGGTCAAGTAACGATTTTGTTGTACTTGCTGGAGCTGTAAGCTCTTGGGCAGATTTTTATGCAGGTGAAATATTTAAAAGAAGTACCCGTAAATATATACCTCTTATTAACCCTAATAATCCTTTATATAGACAAGGAGCATACAATCCTTTTGTAACATTTCCTCAAGGAATGGTTTATAATATTCGGTCTCAGGTTAATGGTGCTTTTGTAGGCCATTCATGGATTGATGAGTTAACACCAGTGCTTATCCCTACATTGCAGGAGATACGCCAAAATTATAAGGCCAATACAGACCTTGAACTTGACGTTGAAACTAAGAGCCACGAGGTTATTGTAGCAATACGTCACGCCTTACAAGAGACAGTCTACTACAAAGACTTCTTGAAACCTTTAAGTGATATAGATCCTATATTTAAAACTGTACTTGATAATCAAGAACGGCAAGAAAAACAGTACAGCGATCTACAAAAAGCACGTTATTTTGCGTTACATAAAATTGATATGAACCTTGTAGACCCTAAACTAAGAGCTGCAGTACGTAAATTAGAATCTGCAGTGCAAACGGCGGCTTCATATGTACCTAATATTCCTTTAAGTGGTATTCTTTCTTCTGCAAAACAAGCTGCAGGGTCATATTTGCCAACAATATCTTATCGCAATATATGGGGCAATAGAGGGTATGCTCAACCTCAACAACCTCAAAGTAACAGTAATAGTAATAGCAATTCAAATAGTTAGAAATTAACAAGTATCTTTAGTGTCAACATAGTATGGTTCTAAAGATACTTGTTTGAAATAGCAGACATTGTCGAGTATACTCATCTAAAAGTAAAAAAAAATTATTTCTTATCTTAAAGGGTTGTTTATGTCATTGTTTTTTTCAAAAAAAGTATTTTTTATAGTTAGTCTTTATATTCCTCTACTGCATTGTGCTTACAGTCAAGAAGTATTTCTTGGCAATAAAGCGGTCGTTACGGTGCCAGTAGCTGATACAGCGACTAAATCTTTAGCATTTTTAACCCATGGTAAATCTTTAGAACAGGTGTATACTACTTTGCCTTGCTCTCCGGCGACTGGGCCTTCTTCATGTGCTCGTGCACACCAATTTTTATTTAATGAAATTGTAGCAGTAACACAAGAGGCTGGTGATGAAGTTGAATGTAAGGTGAATAATGTGTTTTATGAAGATCCATTAAATATACCGATTTCATCATTTTGGACACTTAAAAAATATATTGCGCTTCTTAAAAATACTAAAAATACAGCAGTGCCTGAGCCTTATGCTTTAGATTGCAAGCAGGTACTGGATGCTCCAAATGTTCTTACGCTTACTTTGCCTTGGCATGACCAAGTAACAGAAAAAACCTATTCTGTTGGAACTCGTTTTGTGCGCGTTAAAGAAAGGGATACTGCTCATGAGTATGGCGTTAAACTTAACGCAGTACTTACTGATGGCAATCTAGAAGCTATAGTATCTATGGTGCCTAAAGATTCTGCTATAATTGTGCATGGCTTAACTTTTCAAGAACGTCAAAAAGTATTTGTTTCTGTTCTTAAAAAATGGGTGTCTTCTCTTGCTGTTATAGCTTACGTATGGGGCGGTGGTAGTTGCATTAAAACATATAAAGATGCAGATTTTTCTTTGGCTTCAGAAAAGCGAGGAGATGATGATCTTACCTATTGGACACGTCCTAATGATGGGATACCTCACTCTGGTTTTGATTGTTCAGGCTTAGTGCTACGTGCTGCGCAAATAGCAGGATTACCCTACTTTTTTAAAAATACTGCTACACTAGCTCATAATATAGGTGAATTAAAAAGCACCGAAGAGCTTGAAGAAGGTGACCTTGTTTTTTATCAAGGACACGTAATGATTGTAAGTGATCTTGCAAATAATGAAATAATTGAAGCAATAGGTTACAGCTCAGGGTATGGCAAAGTCCATGCACTTACATTAGCTAAAGCTTTTGAGGGTATTACTACCTATGCTGACTTAACAGCTGCCTACTTTGCTAAGCGGCCACTTAAACGTCTTAAGCGTGATGGTACTATTGCTCGAGAACTTCCAACTTTTAAATTATTAAAATTACAAAATATAGGTCTGTAATATGAAAAGCTCTAACTTATTTAATAACATTTTAGCTCGTACTGTTTTTATCAGTTTTTTACTTAGTGCTTTTAGCTTAAATAGTGTTAGCCCAGAGCAAAAAACATATATTAAACAAAGTATAAAAAGTTTAATTAACAACGTAGATCCAAATGCTCATATAGGAGTAGAAATTGTTTCTTTAAGGGACCATGAATGCATCTACCAAAAAAATAGAGATCAACTGTTTATACCTGCAAGTGTACTAAAACTTTTTACTGCTACAGCTGCGCTTACTTATTTAGGTAAAGATTATAGATTTATTACTCAAATTTTATCAGATGCACCAGTGACTGATGGTATAGTACATGGTTCTCTTTACATTAAAGGATCGGGTGATCCTTCACTTGAAACTAAAGACATTGTACAGTTAGTAAGTAATCTTAAAGAATTAGGTATTAATGAAATTCATGGAGATATTGTAGTTGATACCTCTGAATTTGATACAATGCATTTTGGCCCAGGCTGGATGTGGGATGAAGGAGCTGCCAGTTTTAACGCTCCTATTGATGCTTTAACGGTAAATCATAACTGTGTAAAAGTTACAGTAAGTCCAAGCCACTTAGGAGCTGCTCCACTGGTAGTTTTAACTCCGTCAACTAATTATATGGGTATAGACAATCAAGCGCTAACGAGTGAGATTGATGGGTCGCCAGCTTTACGTATTGCAAGGCGCTGGTTAGCTAGGGAAAATGTTATAGATATTACTGGATCTGTGGAGTTAGAATCTGTTCCTAAACAAGGTGAGTATACTGTTGAGAAACCAGCTTTGTATGCAGCAACATTATTTAAAGAGTTACTGGCACAAGCAAGTATTGTTTTTAGAGGCACTATACTAAAAGATAGGCCAGTGGCAAAAAATGCTCATATTTTAGCTTCTCATGCATCAGAGCCATTAGAAAATCTTTTAAAGACAATGCTTAAAAACTCGGATAATCTTTACGCTGAGTGTTTGTTTAAAAAGTTAGGAAAAATTGCAACAGAGGAACGTGGCAGTTGGCAGACAGGAAAAAAAGCTTTACAGGGTTTTTTTGAAAACGTACTTGGTATAACTACTGACCGTTATGTAGTAGTTGATGGTAGTGGTTTTTCACGTTATAATTTGATCTCGCCTCATCAACTGGTAATGCTTTTAGACTATATTGCTAAAGATGCTTTGCTTTTAGGGCAACTTACACCTTTATTGCCTTTAGCAGGTGTTGATGGAACGTTAAAAGATAGGCTTAAAGAAGGTCCAGCTTGTCGCAATGTGCAAGCTAAAACTGGCACTATGACTGGTGTTTCCGCTCTTGCTGGTTTCATGTGTACTAAAAGTCGTGAACCTTTAGCTTTTGCTGTAATGATAAATGGTGTTACCAAACCTGTAAGAGAGTATAAGCTTCTTTTAGAGGATCAAATTTGTACACTGCTGGCAGATTTAGAATAGTTTTATATAATGTGTTGTTTATAGTTTAAAGGGATTTGTGACTTTTAAATTAGCTTCAATTACTTGATTGGCATGCATGTCTTCGGTGTACAAAATAGTGCATTTATTTTCCAATGCTGAAGCGACCATAAGGCTATCAAAATAAGAATAGTGATATTTATGAGCAATAAATAGTGCATGTTCAATGGTAGCAAATGTTACTAAAGCAATATCAAAATGATCAGCGAATTCTTTTATAGCGTGACTAATACTTTCAAAGGTAATTGTTTTTTTCTTTCTCATGACATTGATAAATTCATTGATTACCTGAGTGCTAATGACAAATTGCAAGTCTGTATTAATTAATGTTTCAATTGTTTTTCTTTTGGCTATTTCATCAATTGAATAAAGGTAAATTAATACGTTAGTATCAATAAAACATTTAACGCTCATTGGCTTCATCTCTAGTAAAATGAAGATTTTTTGTCTCTATTGCTAGTGCAGAAAATGTTTTATTTTTAGATTGTTTGGGTTGTTCATTTTCAATAAGGATAATAACACGAACTTTGCCTAATAAGCTCTTAACATACTTTTTAGGAACTTTAATAGTTCCGTCTTCTGCTTTTGTAATAAATTCTATTGCTTGCATATTAATTGCTCCTGTTTAATAGAAAAATGTTTAAATTAAGTCTAAGCTATAAATAATTATTACTCAAGGATCATGCATAAGAATCTGTGTGAATTTTATATGATCAGCTATTTATGCATGTTTCCAAACAAGTAGTTGTTAAATATGTTAAGTTAAAATTAATACAAGTACTAGTATCAAGGAAATGTAATGAAATTATTTTGTTATAAAACAGCCTGTCTTTGGCTCAGTATTTTTAGCTGTTTAATTATTAGATTGTCGGCTATGAGCTATGAGCAACAATTAATCAAAGAAGTAAGCAATT
Source organism: Candidatus Dependentiae bacterium (assembly GCA_013821315.1). Lineage (NCBI taxonomy): Bacteria > Candidatus Babelota bacterium. Next base: position 85,435 of record JACDHA010000001.1, read on the forward strand.
ATAGGAATTTTTCAAGTGCAATTAGCCAAGATTTATACTCACTTGCAGCGGTGCAAGATGAGCCTCTATGGACTTTGGCTGAAGAAAAATCACCACCTTTGTTTAATGAGTTTCTTGCATTAAAAAATACTATTGGCTTTGTTTCTTTGGGTGACTTTCCTACTCCCATTACTCAGACCCCTCACTTAGCAGCTATTGTAGGTGCTAAAAGTATGTATGTTAAGCGTGACGATCTAAGTGGCAAAAAAACAGGTGAAAATAGTCGGCTCTTTGGTGGCAATAAAGTACGTAAACTTGAATTTTTACTTGCTGATGCTCTAAAGCATAATGCCCAAACAATAATTACGTTTGGCTGTGCTGGCTCTAATCATGCACTTGCTACAAGTACCTATGCTCATGAGCTTGGTCTTAAGAGTATTTCTTTGCTAAGACCGCAACCAAACTCACATATAGTTCGCCGTAATTTGTTATTAGGCTTAAGTAATGGCACTACACTTAGATTGTCTCCCACTGCAGAATTACACAAAAGCGTAATCATTGCTGAACTGGTTAATCATAAACAACTCTATGGCAGCTTTCCGTATGTTATTCCTGTAGGTGGCTCATGCCCTTTAGGTATACTAGGGTTTATCAATGCTGCTTTTGAGTTAAAAGAACAAATAGCTCGTGGCCTTATGCCTGAACCTGATAGAATCTATGTACCTGTTGGCAGTTGTGGCACTTTTGTGGGATTACTTTTAGGTGTTAAAGCGGCTAAGCTTAAAAGTCGGGTAATTGGTGTAACAGTAGAACCCGAAGAGCAAGAACATGAGTTTTTAGAAAAAGTGCTTAAATTATTTAAAGAGACAAACAATTTACTTTATGCTAACGATCACACTTTTACTCGATTTAATCTTGCTGCTAGTGATATAGAACTTTTTTATAAAGCTTGTGGGCAAGAGTATGCTCTCTTTACTCAAGAGGCTGTCGATGCTATAAAACTAGTAAATAAAACAGAAAATATACAGCTTGATGGTGTCTATACAGGTAAGGCCTTTGCGGGAATGCTCGAGCATATTCAAGAGAATCCTGTTGCTCAAGAAGTTGTACTCTTTTGGAACACCTTTTGTGCAGATTCGTTTGAGTCTCAAGTTGTTAGTCAAGACTACCGAAAATTACCTAAAGCTTTTCATCACTATTTTGAAACCGAAGTGCAAGCTTTAGATAACTCTCTTGAATAAAACTGAACGCACTCAAAATGAGCTGTAGGTTGAGCGATAGTGTTATTTGACTTGCTTGGTAACTACAGCCAAGAAAGATAATTATTATAAATATAATCAGGTAAGTGTTTAAGCAAGAAAGAAACTATCCATACTTTGGAAGGCACATATATGACCTGCTTTTGTTTTTTAATTCCTTCAACGATGGTTTTACCTGCTTGCTCTACAGTAACCTCCCAATAAGCTGAAGGATCTTCGCCTAAACGGGAATGCTCAACCGCTACGTAGCCAGCCACTACGTCAGTTACTTTAACGGGTAGGTTGTTTTGCTTTAAATAATTACGTATACCTTCCATATAATATGAAGTACAGGCTTTTGCAGCTGAATATTCTGGGCTGTATGCCACACCTCGTTGTCCACTGGTTGATGAGATTCCCACTAAATGTCCAGAACCTTGTGCTTTAAAAAAATCTAGAGCAACATCTGCCATTGCTATAAAACCTTTTGCATCAACATCGAGAGTTCTTTCTTTTTCAGACCATGTTTTTTGTGGATTAAAGTCGGCTTCATTTTTTGCAGTTGCATTGCGGTTATCAAGGTAGGCACTAATGCTAATAACCATAAGGTCAAGGCCACCCATTTTCTCAATAAGTTCTTGTAGTTGTTGGCGTGCACTTGGGTGTGTCACATCAATTTGTTTGATAAATGTCGGTGTGGCGATTTCTTTCTGTAATGATTCGAGTAAAGATATCCTTCGGGCTACCAAACCTACGTTATAACCTTCTTTGCTTAAAAGCTTTGCTATCTCTCTTCCCATTCCCGAACTTGCGCCTATAACAATAGCTTTTTTTTCTGTAGGTAAACAATCAGTAATGACTGCTCTAAAAGAGCAAGCAACTATAAGCAGTAGTGAACGAAAAAGCTTCATGATTACCTCCTGTAATATAATAAAAATTGTCATATGTTTATAAAAAGGAATTACATAATATAGCATACTATTAATTAAAATTACAAATCAAGGTTATTAAGCCAGAAAATTTTGTGTTTGAGCATCTTAACGCCCATTTTAGATCTATCGGTTGAATTTTTACCGCTAAATTTAGCAAAAGGTGCCTTGGCGCTAGATGTATCAGTGATAAAGCACTTAGGTGAGTCGATGTGCTGTATGGCAGCATCTATTGATTTAAGCAAAACTTTATCAAATATCTTAAATTTTACCCATATTCTAAACCATCCATGAACCGTTGTTGGCTTGCCATAATAATCAGGTAAATTATGCCATTGGCAGCCAGTGGTCAATGTATAGAGAATTCCACTTACTACTAGTTTTTGATTTGTTGGCGGTCTACCAACCTTGGATTTTTTTTTAGGAAAAACGTTTTTGATTTCATTTCTTATATTTTCTGATATCATAAACATTAGAGCATCTGCTTTTTGTTTGATTCAACGGCTATTTTAGCCGATAAACAAAGAAGATGCTCTATTTATTTAATTTTCGTATAAGCTCTAAATATAATTTATATTGGAAAAAATGTTATGAATATGCGTCTTTTATTGTTATTTGCTCTATTTAAAGTATAAATGTTTAGCTGAGTGTTTATGGTATACACAAAGAACTATAGAAAACGGTTAGAGCAGAAGTTATACTAAAAGACAGTTGTGACACATATATCCTATTTTATGCATAACCCAGCTGTTTTAAGCTTAGTGCCATTATTTTCTAGGCTTATAACCTGCATAGTCAGCAATAACTCCCACTATTTCTTTAGGTAGTGGGGGATTGTTTGAAGCCACAGTCCCCGAAAGTGCTCCTAAAGCTGCTAGGCCTGCTCTTTGAAATTCTAAAGCCTTTTTGTTTATAAGCATTTCTATGGCTCTACGTGTTTTGCTATTAGTTATTCTTCGAGCAAGTTCTCGTAGATGATTTATATTTATTTTAATGTCTGGTAAAGCTAAAAGAGTTTCCAGTACTTGAGTATTTTTATTTATAATAGCCAAGTCAATAGGCTGTGGGCAATCGGAGCTTTCACTGGTAATAGTATTATATTCAGCTTGGTGGTCTAATAAATTTTTTATGATATCATACCTAGCGTCAAAACGAATAGCGTGTTGTAAAGCGGTGCAGCCCTCATCATCTTTTATATTAGGCTGAGCTCCGTTTTGTAAAAGAAGTGCTACAGATTTTAGAGAATTATTGTGAGCAGCTGATGCAAGAGGGGTAATGCCAAATTTATTTTGTTTATCGATAAGAGCATTATTTTCTAAAAGTAGCTTGACTATATCACTATCATCGTAACCAGCAGCTAGCAGTAAAGGTGTCGAGTTACCTTTGTTTTTATCTTCTGCATTACTATCAGCACCTTGGCTTAAAGCTTCTTTAACCTTATTGATATTCCCTGTTGAAGTGGCATCTAAAAGTTGTTGATCAAGCTTTATTTGTTTGCTTTGAATAATTTCTTTAATACCTTCAGGCAATAAGGCAATCTGGTCTTTAAACTTAGCTCTATTTTTTAGAATATAATCTACGCTTGTGCTTTTCAATGTGTTATTGTCACTATCCATTGCGTAGCTTGGCTTTGCTAGGCCTATCATTAGGACTATAAGAGGTATAGATGTTGTAAATTTCATTATTTTACTCCGTATTTTAGTATCTATTATTTATTTTTATAGTATATCAGAAATTAAATAATAACTAAATAGTTTCATAATTATTTTTTAGAGCACAGCAAAATTTAAGTAAATCAAAGTTAATTATTTGCCAGCATTTTTCATTTCTAGTAACAGAGCCATCATTGCTTGTAATTGTTTTTTTACATCACTTAGTTCTTCTTTAGTAGCTTTTGTCTCTTGAACAAGCTGTGCTATTTGATTATTTTGATTTTGCACAATAGCTAATAACTCAGATTCTTCATAGTGAGCTGCAAGAATTTGAGGTCTAGGTGTAATGTTTCTCATTCTGTATTTACCAATAAGTCCTTCTATATTGTTTATAACTCTCGTTACAGAGTTAAATTGAGGTTTGCAATCTCTTGTAGTAATAGCATTAAGTGCTTTTATAAGCTTGCTCGTTGTGTCTTTTATGTAAAAGGGCAAATAATTGCCTTGGCTATGTTCCGGGTTGTTCTTAAGTGAATACTGCTGAATATACTTAGTTATTGCAGCCATATTTTTAATATTGTGTAGATCTTCTTCGTCTTTTAATGCAGTAAGCTCTGGATAAAGAGCATGTTGCTGATTAGTGGTAAGATCATTATACATAAGCGTCAAAAGACCATCTACTATTTTAAAACAAACATCGAGTTGTTGTGCTGCTTTAAATATATCTGATGTTGCAGATCTTGATGCTATATGAGTCACTATTTGTTGGTTAAATTCTAATCGACGTGCTTGTTGATCTTCTTTTATTTTTTGTTGTATAAATGGCAGATACTCTTGTGATTGATCGGCCCCTTTTTGGGCATTATTTACAAATGTATTACGTTCTGCAGGATAAGGATCCATTGGTGGACAGTAGCTCGAAAATGCGCTAATACGAGACCGTATGTATGATGTTAGGCTTGATTCCCAACCGCAGTGTGGAGTACCCGGAGTTGAATAGGTATCACTTGATTTTGCATAGCGTCCGCCATACCATATATGCAGGATGTTTTCTGCAAGAGTATACAGAGTATCGAATGAACACTCTTTAGAAATATGTAAAATTTTTATTTTTTGATTGGTATCTTTAACAGTAAAATATGAGTGTATATGCATTGTTGTATCGGTGACACTATATTCATGAGATAGAGAGCCCAAGCCTTTATTTTCCGCTACAACATAAGCTGAATCAAACGGAAGATTTTGTTGCGGCATCATGAGTATTGCAACATTTTGTGAGCAAACACTCGAATTAATGGAAAGCAACCGCAACTATTCAAGTTTGGTGGATGTTAAAACTGATCTTATTAAAATGCAGGAACTTATTGAACAAACTATTGTTAAGCGATGCCAAGGATGCCAAATGGCAAAATCGGCCAAAGGCATCTCTATCTATTTCCCGCTGGATCATATTGAAGATTCCTACTGTACCAATGGTTTTTGCAATAATTCACCGTGGTTAGACTTTTTAAAAAAGTTATCACTCAATAGTTGATTTTAGGCTATAGTTTTTGCATCTATGCTGCTAAAAAACTATAGCCCGTAAATCAAAAAAGAAAATTTGTCCAGGTGTTTTTGTAAATTTACTTCTGCTGTTCCCAATTTTAGACTTACAGTAATTTCCAGATAAGCTTTAAACAATAAGTTTTTCCATTACTTATTGAGTTTATTGCTATTTAATTTTAGCAGTGCATCCCATACCAATCTAATTGCAGGTTCTTGCATGACAGCATGAGTTGATCCAAAAACAACAAATACATTTTTACCTTGAGATATATAATTTGTATACTGTCAACTATACATTGATCTCGCAATATACTTGCTTGTCTACATATTTTATTTAAAGTTTCATTAGCGAAATTTAGGTCGTTAACTGCTTTATATCATAACAAGCATAAATAACGGTATTGCGTATACCTTTATGATGGGGTTTCTGCTGGTGTTTGAGCAGAATCCCTTCTTGAATAAAGTTAAGTTTTTCTGCAATTCTCCTGCTGGGTATATTGTCTTCATCGCATCTAATTTCTATGCGTTGGGCATTAAGTTTTTTAAAAGCATAGGTTGCTACGGCATTTGTAGCTTCTGTTATAATACCTTTATTTGCATACGAAGAGTTAATCCAATAGCCTATTTCAAAGCGTGGGACTGTCCAATCTATAGTATGTAAACTCACTACACCAAGTATCTGCTTTTGCTCCAACAAATCAAAAATATAAAAAGTAAGTTCTTGACCAAGTAACCATTGGGCTTGAGCTTGAATACAAAAGAGTTCTGATTCTTCATGAGTTGGTTTGTGATCAGCCCAGGGCATATACTTAGTTAATTGATCAAAAGAGTTAATCACTGCAGCGTTCAGTAGTATGCCATCTCCGGTTTGAGGAGTGCGTAAAAATAAGCGAGCGGTAGTAATTTGTTTTGGTATATCTTGTAAGGATGGTATTGTCAATGTAAGTCCTAAAAAGCAGCAGCTAAGTGGAGCCCTATAAAGTTATAAAGAGGTTGGTTCAAATTTTTTTTGCATGGACCTAAAATCTTTCACAATTACAAACGTCGTCCCAATTTTGTAATAATTCTGAACTTATGCTATTAGAGAGTATGCTTTAGTATTACTGTTTAAAGTTCTCTATAAGCCCGTAGTAGCTGCTTTACTGCAAATATGCCCAATAATAAAATTAACAAGCCAATAAGAGCCATAGGGATAATGATGAGTAACTGGTTGGTCGTATTTCCTAGATTATTACTAGTGCTTATTTGTTCACTTGCATGACCAAAGCTTGTAGTAAGATTTGTGAAACTAAGAATGCCAATAAAATTAGTTATAATTCTAAGACCATATTCAAGGCATGTTATAAGCAATGCAGTGCTAAGAAAACCTCGAATAGCAGCTTTATAGTTTTCTGCCATTTTTTCTCCTGTATAGTAGGTTATATATTTTTAGTGTAGTGTGCTAGAAAAAAAGAATCAAGGATTTTTCTGTTTTGATAAGCATTTAACCAGCTCTGATTTTTCTTATCAGGTTGCTCAAAGACTATTTTTTAGTGAGCAATTTTAACTTGTTCAGGATGTGTTTTAGAGTATACTTATATACAGCTTTTTTTAATATATTAACAGGAGTGTCATAAAAATGCGTGTGTTTAAACAAAATAAGTTATGGCGTGATAAAGCAATAACACGATTAGAAGAATCAGGCTCAAAAATCCATACACTAGATCTTGCTGATCAAGAATATGATAAGCAATTGCGCTTAAAATTAGTAGAAGAAGCTGATGAGGTATTAAAAGCTCCATCAAAGTCGACGCTTATTGAGGAACTAGCTGACGTATTAGAAGTCATAAAAGCTCTTTGTAAAGCTCATGCTATTACTCTTGATACTGTTAGTGAAGCTCAAGAAAAAAAATATAGAGAGCGTGGCGGTTTTGAGTCTAAAAAGTTTGTGGTAAAAGCCGAGCATCCTGAAGGTAGTTTTGGCGAAAAATATTGCTTAGCAGATCCAGAAAAATATCCGGAAATAGAGCAGTATTAGTTTAATTACTCGCAACAAGCTCCAAAGCAAACAGCCTGGACTTTTTGATAAAGAGCTTATGCGTTGGCTTACTCAATAAAGAAAAGAGGAAGTATGAGTTCTGTTTTAGTAGTAGGATTCTTAGCTGAAGAACAGATTGATCTTGTTGCTCGTGCTTTTGTAACACCCTGGTTAGATTTTACTATGGTTAAAGAGCGATGGCAAAGATACTATTATGAGCAACAAAAGGGTAGTAGACGTATTTGTATTATAAGTAAGCAGGGTATACCTATCGGTTATGGAACTTTAGTATTCAAACCCCAGTATTTCTATTTTAAAGAAAATAATATTCCTGAAATTAATGATGTATGGGTAACGCCAGAAGAGCGATCGCAGGGTTTTGGTAAGCTTATTATAACCTATTTGGAGGAGCAGGCTAAAATTGCAGGCTATATCCGTATTGGGCTTGGTGTAGGCTTATATTCTTGTTACGGACCAGCCCAGCGTTTATACTATACATTAGGTTATCAACCTGATGGCAAAGGTATAACGTATAACTTTCTACCAGTTACACCTGGCGAAGCTTATTGCGTTGATGATGATTTGATTCTCTGGTTAACAAAAACTATTGAATAAAACTATAGTAGTATTACGTCACAGTGGGCTTTATAACTTAACATGCACTAGGTTAAAAATGCTTAACAAAGTCTAAAACGAAGCTTTTGCCCTGAGGTCGATTGCGTACTAACTTCTCCCAATATAAGTGAGCAAATAGTATGTTGTCCTGTGAGACAAAGTAGACAGCGCCAGGCCCAATTCCGAGTACACGTTCACAACTGTTAGGCATGATTTGTCCTTTAACCTTATTATTTTCTAGCTGTTGTAAGAAGTAGCCGTTAAGGCCAATAAAGAGCTTATTCTTAAGTAATCCATAAGCGGCAGCATAATTAAGATGTACAGCATCGCCCGGCTTGAGGCCTGTTTTGTGTGAAGTGCTTGACCATAAATAATACAAACGCCAAGAAAGTGCTACATGAGGCGTAGCAAAAAGTGTTGCTGCCCAATAAGGGTTAATAAACTTAAAGCTAGTGCTTGGGTTAATGGTTTGAAAAGGCTCTCTGTTTTTACCTGCAGGAAATGATGCTGCAAATTCTACTCTATGCACAAAAAAAGGGCGTCCGTGTATAAAGAGAGGTTCCCACTGTAAATAAAGACCTGTATTTATGTTGCCAAAGCCGGCACCGCTACTCGTAAGACCAAGCTGACTTTTGCTTATTTTGGATTGTAATACTAAGGGTATAGATACATCAATACCACCGTATGCTCCAAATAATACTTTTTTATGCGATTGGTAAGTGCCTTGTATTCCCGTAGATATAAGTGTAAAGCTTGGTGATTGTAACAATGGGCTTCCAAGTGGTTTTCCGAGATTATTAAGAAATCGTGTAGCATGATAATAGCGACCATACTGTAGCCAATACCAGCCCGGTGCTGATCTAATGGGACCACCATCAAGAAAGTTAGTTAATCCTAGATTAACTGCAGGTAAGCTATAACTATAAGCGTTTGGCAATCCAATAGTGATAAAATATAAAGAGATGCTACGAATATTCAAGAGAATTCCTTATACTATAAAAATTAGTATCGATAAAAATTAGTATCGATTAGATCATTTGGTTTTGACTCTATAAAATTTGCCTTTTATTAGCAAGCAAAGAGCACAGATATTATTTAAGCGCAGCAACTGGAACGTAAACTTGAGATAAAGTGTATGGTATACTTTAAACTACTTGTAATATAAGAGAATTTGTTTTAGGATTAGTAATAGTAGTTACTAACTGTAGTACTTAAAGGAACTTCTATGTATTTATTTACCCTATCTACTAAAGCTTACACATCTCTTAGTTCTTGCAGTCATTTTCCCTGGCGACCTGCATACTAACCATTCTTTTTTTATATTATTTTATCTTTTTTATTTTTATTTCATTTTTTATTGGTGGTGGCCTCCGGCCATATACAAGTTAATCGTATTTTTACAAGCTAATCGGCACTGTATTACCACTATAAAAATTAATTATAAGGATAAAAATCATGAAATTACTCTCTCATTTTATAATAACTCTATGCCTTCTAACAGCGTTCTCTCTTTATTCAGCACAAGTAACACTAGTCGATTATAATCAAAATGACTGCTTGCAGTATCATTTACCTACAAATCCTACTAGTATAGCAATTTTTGGGGCTACACCACGTTATTCATTTATGCTTAAATATCAGCAGACATTGTGTGAACATATACAAGGCTTAAATGGTATACGCGCAAAAAGCAGGCTTTTAAAAACTGTTAGCCGAAAAGTAAAACGTAGTTTTAAAGAGCTAGGGCTTAATATAGGTTATGAAAATATGTATACCTATTTTGCCACTATGCCCTTTGATCAGTTGGTTGATCTGTTTTTTAATTGCGCTATAGATACTGCTGCTATTGTTGAAAATGCTGCTACTCTGTTACAAAGTAGTACAGCTCCTTTGCTTCATATCCTCTTTCCTCATTATTTTGATGATTGTATATCTTTTTATAAAAACGGTCTTTTATCAGAGCAGCAGGTATATTATTTTTTGCTTAGAAGTGCTTATTTTTATAAAGATATTTATGAGAATTTACTAAAGAGTGTAACCTTAAATAGTACTTGTTGTGTGCAAAATATAACTATTGTTATACCGCCGCTTTCTTATTTTAAACAAGTGCTTGAGGTAGAATATAAGCCTGAGCTTAAAAATATTACTATTGCTTCGTTGCTTTACAACTTGCTTTTTGATACTTCTTTGTCTGCTCACCGTTATATTCTAGTTAATCCAATAGCTGAAGAAATACAACCTGTTGCTACAGAGCTCTATAAAAGAGGAGTGGAGGCCCCCTATGTGCAAGTGCAAGAGCTCAAATTATATAGACAAGGAAGCCGATCGAGAACTTTTACGCCTTATGTTTTACAACTACCTAAAGCACCTACGCAAATAAGAGAGTCCGTTCTTATTTGTCCGGATTTGTTGGATTATTTGCAAAGTAAGGTGTCTTAATGTATTATTTTAAGAATTTTCTTGTACTCAGCAGTATTTTGCTGCTGAGTATATATGTATTTAAATTTTCTTATAATACTCATACGGCTTTTAGTATTCAGCAAGCAACTTGTTTTATTCCTCAAGTGTCTACGCGCCGCTTAGGAATTATAGGATGTACCCCGCATCCTACATACTACCTAAAAAAGAATGGGTATATTCTCTCTTCTTTTAACAAGCTCGCTCTAAATGACTTTTTAGATAGAGAGTATCTTGCCGATTCTTATAGAGAGCTTTTTGTCTTATGTAAAAAGCACTGTATAGATGAATTGCTTATTGCTTATTTGCCGATTTATTTTGCAGATTTGGGGCTAACTTTTAAAGATAATACAAGTATGGTTGTGGAGCGTTTTTTTAAAATTATCATGCCTGAGCTACGTGTAATCATTGAACAGTCTTTGCAGTTGTCAGGTTATACGGGAAAAGTATCTTTAGTATTGCCAACATCTGATAAATTCGCTCAATTACCTTTAAGGCAAACAGTAGATATATCTATGCGTATTCGTTATTTGGTAAAGCATATGCCGCGTATACGCTTTTCCCCGAATTTACAAGAGATAGTTATTATTAATAACAAACAATCAACAGAAACTAATGAAAATGCTGAACTGATAAATCTGTTACTCTATGAATATGTGTTAGAAAGACCGCTTAACTATACAACTCTTTCATTATCTAAAACAATATTTCATAGCTATGTATAAGGGACGGCTGAATTATAAGATTTTTTGTTGTTGAACTTTGAGCTAAATCTAAATTTAGTCTATACTTAGATACCTGAACAGTAATTTAGATAGCATCAAAAGGAGAACCTCATGAAAGTATTTTTGCTCAAAGATGTTGAGAGAGTAGGAATTGCTGGAGAGATTATAAAAACCTCAGAAGGCTACGCTCGTAATTTTTTAATTCCTCAAAAGCTTGCTTTAGAAGTTACTCCTCAAAATGAGTCTTCTTTTGCTAATAAAGTTAAAACTATAGAACATCGCAAGGAAGTAGTTGAAAGTAAAACTTCAATGCTTGCAGAAAAAATAAAATCTATTGAACTTGTTCTTAAGCGCAAAATGCATGATGGTGACAAGCTCTATGGCTCTATTAGCGCAAGTGATATAGTAGATTTGTTGGCAGCTAAAGGAGTAAGTGTTTCTAAAAACCAAGTAGAATTTGGAAAAGCTATTAAAACCAAAGGTATCTACGAAGTGGTTATAAAACTCTCTTCTAAGTTGCAACCTACGTTAAAACTAAAAATTATGCCAGAAAGCCAAGGGCCACGAGCATAATGCTGCAAAGAAAAACGTATTACGATAAACAGTCACTTGTAGCAACCGAAAAGCTACTTGGTAGAAGCCTCCCCTTTAGTGTGGAGGCTGAACGCTCAGTTCTTGGATCGCTACTCTTATATAACGGTCAGTTAGATACAGTAAGCGAAATACTCGTGCCTGATGACTATTATATGCCTGCCCATAAAACTATTTATGAAGCCTTGTTGTCTATTGAATCTCGTAAACAACGCATAGATATTATTACGCTTCAAGATGAACTTGAAAAAACGGGCCATTTAGCCAGTATAGGCGGAGTAATGTATTTGCTTTCGTTACAAGAGGATATTCCCTCTGTAGGGCTTCTTGAGCAGCACGCACGTATTATAAAAGAAAAAGCTGTTCTACGAGAACTTATATCTTCAGCAACACAGATAATTACTAATTGCTACAGCCAAAATGAAAAAGAAATTGAAGCTGTACTGGATGAAGCTGAACGTATAATTTTTAAGATATCGCAAAAGCGGGCCCAGCAAAATTTTATACAATTAAGTATTTGGATAAAGCAAACCTTTCAGCATTTATCTGATATTAAGGGGCATGCTAAGGGTATTACAGGTATTCCAACAGGATATAAAAAGCTAGATGAGGCGACTTCTGGTTTTCAAAATAGTGATTTTATTGTTCTTGCTGCTCGTCCCTCGATGGGTAAAACAGCATTAGCACTGAGTTTAGCCCGTTATGCTGCTGTATCAGGTTTTACGGTGGGCTTTTTCTCTCTTGAGATGTCTGCAGAGCAGTTAACGCTCCGTTTAGTGTCAGCTGAATCGGGTGTGTCGCATGGTAAAATTCGTAATGGCAATGTGAGCTCAGAAGAATGGGAAACCCTTACTCAAGTTGCAGGAGAGCTTTCACAACTTAAATTATTTATTGATGACACTGCGACACAAACCATTGCTGATATTCGTGCTAAAGCTCGGAAGTTGAAAATGGAACACAACTTACAGTTTTTAGTTATTGATTATCTACAATTGCTGCATGGTACGCGTAAGTATGAAAATCGCCATCAGGAAGTATCAGAGATTTCACGTTCATTAAAAGCTTTGGCTAAAGAGCTTAATATACCTGTTGTAGCTTTATCGCAGCTTTCTCGTGCGGTTGATAGTAGAACAGATAAGCGTCCTATGCTCTCTGATTTACGTGAATCAGGTGCTATAGAACAAGATGCTGATGTTATTATGTTTTTATACCGAGATATTGTCTATAGACCGGACACGGAAAACCCTGCACTTGCTGAATTAATTATTGGCAAACAGCGTAATGGCCCTACGGGTATGGTACAACTTCATTTTCAAAATGATCTTACGTTATTTAGAGATGTTATAGAAGAGGGTGGTTAATGGTAGTATTAGGTATTGATCCTGGATTTACCTCTACTGGTTTTGGCATACTTAAAAAAGAAGGTGGCAAAGCCTTTTTACTTGACTATGGCTGTCTTAATTTACCAAGCTGTAAACCTCTTGATGCTCGGATAGCTCTTTTTTATGATTTTTTTGTACAAAAAATTGAAACATGGCAGGTTACTCATATCGCACTTGAAACTCCTTTTCTGGGTAAAAATGCCCAAACATTTCTTAAATTAGGATACCTGCGCGGTATTCTCTATCTACTTGCCTCAAAATACACTCTTTCTTTACATGAATTTGCTCCACGTGAAGTCAAACTTTCAGTTACTGGCTTTGGAGCAGCTCAAAAAGAGCAGGTCGCTCGTGTTATACTTCGTCTTTTTCCTACAATGAGTATGCCAAGCAAACTTGATGTAACTGATGCTCTAGCCGTTACATTATGTGGTGTTTGGAAAGCGTCTCTGCGAGCATAGTGTTGCATTTGGTTATGCGTTTTAGATACAGTTGCTTATACAAGCGGAGAGCTTTTTAGAAGGGGGAGTTTTATAAGATGAAGCATTTGTATAAAAGTTGTTTGTCTGAAGGTGCTCTTGTAGACCTTCAGGAGTCTTTTTTAGAACCGGGACTTCATGAGATACAAGTAAAGCATCATGACGCGGGCGTTGTTTTTATAACTAAGTTTTTACAAACACTTACACATTTTACTGGTAGTAATTGTGGAATATTATACGCGCGCACAAATACATCTTTTGGTTTAGTTACTCAGCCTAATCAGGGGCTTATTAAAAATATCTATGATGAGCTTGAACATTATACCCAGCAGACTGATGGTACTGAAGCGTATCTTCTTACCCATTTTTATTATGACCTATTAATTATTGAGCTCTCTCCTGTATTAGAACAGGTTAAGTGGTTTAAGAAGTTTATTCACTTATTGGTCTCTCTAAAATTTACCCAACAGATTCCTGTTTTGGTAATTTCTTATCTGTAGGCTAGAAAAAAAGGCATAAAAAAACCACCGTATTGACTAAAAGCCAATACGGTGGAAAAAAGGAGAGTAGTAATGAAGCCTAAGTTAATGTTAAGAATTTTGCCCTTAACTATTATTAATTATGGACTATATTTCAAAAATGTCAAATAGATTTAGAGCAATTACGTTGTAGATAAGCCATTTTTCTTATGTATGACTGATGATCTCATGTAATAGATAAGAAATTTTCTCTAAATTTAAAATACTTCTGACTTTAAGTGCGTTTTACATTTTTTACCTATAAAACCATACAATGCTTGGTGCTACAAGTTTTAAAAATAGTCTAAGCCGCTAGATTTATGGATTCTAATTATAAATATTGATCTATTATTGAAAATAATAAATAGATAATATACTATAATTAACAAAGGAGAGCTATGGCGCAAAGTCTCGTATTTTTAATTCTCATGATAGTGCAATTAAATGTATTAAATGGATTATATAGTGAGGAATTATTTCATGTAGCAGAGTCTGGTAATGTAGAAGAAGCTGAAAAGCTTATAGCTCAAGGAGCTTCTGTTAGTTATGTAAATAAACAGGGAGGAACGCCTCTAGGCAGAGCGGTATTTTATGAACATATACCGTTAGTAAAGTTATTGTTATCTAAAGGTGCGGGGTGTGGCTTCAGGTATGTAAATGATAGCCTAACACCGTTGCTTACAGCAATTACTCAGAAAAACAGTATACTTGTACAACTTCTTTTAGAGGCTGGTGCAGATCCTACAAGTCCACGTTATATACAGGGTAATGCACCATTGCATTGGGCAATACGCAGCAATTGTCCAGAATGTGTAAAATTATTGCTTCAAGCTGGCGCATGCCCTTTTGTTCAAAACAATGCCGGTGAAACTGCTTTAGATCAACTTAAAACTGTTATATATGAAGATAAGCAAGTGCTTAGTAAACTTTTAGAAGAGTATGTAATTACGATAGATGAGATAAAAGTTAAGCCTACAGAGGCACTTTTATATACGCTTATTGATAGAGGGTATCTAAAATTAGCATTACAGGTATTACAAAAACTAGCTCCTACGGTTAAGCTAGTAGAACGGTGTAATAAAATAGCTAAAAAAAGATATACAAAAACAAAAGAAAAAAGTTACCAGGTCTTAGGTAAGCATTTGCAACAGCACGCATTACGTTGTTTTTTAATATATATTTTGTCGCGGCTGAATTTTACAATAACCGAGCAAGTGTTAGGAAATAAGCGGGTTATGTTTCCTCTAAGCCCTAGCGAATCTCTAGGTGAGATTCCTAAAGAGATAGTACATATAATTGCTCAGTACGCTGTGCCTTTATCTTCTTAGCGGCAATTGCTTATCTTAAAGCTCATTATGCGTAGCATTATATTTAGAAAGTTCTTGTTCAAGAAAACTGTGACGTACAGGGGAGGTTATAACAGTTTGTGCTGCTAGGGGAATAAGAAGTTCAAGAAGTGCGG
Organism: Candidatus Dependentiae bacterium; assembly: GCA_013821315.1. NCBI lineage: Bacteria > Candidatus Babelota bacterium. The sequence continues at coordinate 101,021 of JACDHA010000001.1, forward strand.
CTGCTTTAGTCGTATCCAGATCGGTCATAAAATCATCTATAAGAAAAACAACTGAGTTGTGAGCCCGTTGATTAAGCATAGTAACTTGAGCAAGTTTAAGTAAAAATACAATAAGCTTTTGTTGTCCTCGAGAAGCATAAATGCGGGATGATTTTTGTTGAAACTCAATAGTAAAATCATCTAGATGGGCTCCAAAAAGAGTTCGTTTTTGATAGAGTTCGCGTTCTAAAAGAGCAGGGTAATAAAAAACAAAATCGGCACCGGATTTTTGCGTAGTAATAGTGTAAGGCCGTGCATATTCATATACCAACTTTATACTATATTCAGCACCTAGAACTGGACCACTTAAACTAAGAGCTTGAGTTTCAAGTGTATGTAATAATTCAATACGTTTATTTTGTAAAATACGTGAAAGATGCCAGAGCTGCTCAGTCCAAAGCAGATAAGATTCATGATCGCCTTTATAATGAGCAAGTAAAGCGTTACGATTATCAAGAACTTGTTTGTATTTACGGAGTATTAAGGCGTAAGCAGGGTCAAGGAGCGTAAGAAATTGATCTAAAAAAGTTCTACGCAAGTTGGGTGACCCTTTAACGAGCATAAGATCTTCTTCTGTCATAGTAATAGCTTTATAAAGGCCATATAATTCTTTAAAGGAGCTTACTGTTTTTTGGTTAATTTTTACTGTGCGGCGATTATGTGCAAAAGATACAGAAAGCATATCAAGAGATACAGCATCTGATGCTATGGTTATAGTGGCATTAAAACCAGTTGATCCCAATTGAGCCATTTCTTTTGGTACTGAGGTTTTAAACGATTTAAGATAACAAGCATAATGGAGTGCTTCTAGTACCGATGTTTTGCCTGCTCCATTGGATCCTGTAAGGAGTACTACAGAGCTATTAAAATCAATGTGTAGGGAGCTAAAACAACGAAAATGCTTAAGGTCTACTGAAAGGATACGCACAAATCTCTCACTCTTTACTCTCTAACTAGCTTATATACTTTAGTATACCATAAAAACAGAAACTAATATATAAGGGACCTGGGTCCCTTGTGATCCCTAAAGGACTTAAAAAGAGTTTAATACAAAAGCCAGATCATTATGATCTGGCTTTTAATCTTATGGGGGATATAAAGGGGCGTGCCCCTTTAAGTCTTAACTCTTACTGGTTGCTTAGCGTTAACCTAAGGTAGGCGATACAGGCATAACTAAGTAGGTCATACGAAATTCGTTTGTATGAGACTCAAAGATAATGGGACTGGTGCCATTTTTAAGATAAAAAGTAATATCACTGTCAGAAAACTCTTGAATGCCACTGAGCAAATAAGGGGCATAAAACCGTATGTCGATACCATGCTCGTGCGGGCTTTGTACAGGTAGCTGCTCGTCTAGAGTGCCCACTTCTTTGTTTTGCAGTGATACACGTACATGTTCTTGAGCAAATGAAAATTTAGTTGCTATAAATTGCCCAGAAAGCAAACAGGTTGAGCGACGTAACGTTTTAATAAACCGAGATCGCTCTATAGTAGCTGGTAAAAATGCTGTTTTATCTAAAATAGCCCGATACTGAGGAAATTGATCTGCAAGGAGCTTGGTGAAAAAATTAAAAAGTTCACCAGAGAAGACGAGTTGATTGCCGCAGACACCTAAAAAAAGTGTAGCGTCTTGTGACGTTTCTAAAATCTTTTTAAGTTCAAATATAGCACGTCGAGGTAGCAGCCAATGGCGTGCCTCTTGTAATACTGTATTTTGAGTGTTAACTTGCGCAAGACAATGGCCGTCGGTCGCTGTCATAGTTAAACCTACAGGGCCTATTTCTAGAAGTAGGCCATTAAGAGCAGGATTAGCATTATTCTGAGGTATCAAGAAAGCTACATTATCAAGCAGCGTACGCATAAGCGGCGCATCAAGATGCATAAGGTTTTCAATGCGTTCAGGAAAGGGCGGAAATTCTTGAGCATCTTTTATATTAAGTGCTAAATTAACTGCACCAGCGCGTAAAGATATTTGGCTTTGAGTAAGTTCACAATCAATATGACCTTCAAGCTCTTTTACTACTTCAAAAATACGTTTACCTGATACTAAAAAAGAACAGCTTTCAACTAAGTTGCTTTCTTCAAGAGTACAGCTTGTTTGTAAACTAATTTCTAAATCGGTGCTTTTAAGCACTAATTCTTTATGACTTACTTGAAAGAGTATTGAGCTTGTAGCATCTAAAGCCGTACGCTTAGAACATATAGGCTGCATAGAAGACAACAGGCCTAACAATAATTTTTGATCAACAATAAATTTTTTATCCATGGATTACTACACTAATAATGGTGTGAAAATTAAGGCATTAGATAAGTAAGTATATCATAAGCCACTAAAAGAGTGAATGAGACTCACTGCGTATAGCAAGAATATTAAGATCGTGGATGTTTTTTATAGAGTTCTTTAATATCATCATCAAGCAATTGAGTAAAGCTTTCAGGAAGAGGTCTTTTTTTAGTGCCTTCTTCTAACATGTTTTTGACAAGTACCCAAGCTGCTTGACGTGAAAAAGGCTTAATTTTACCTCCCGATTGGAGTGCAAAAAGATATTCTGATACAAAAGGTATTTTTTGTAAATACACTTCAAGAGCGCTAAAAAACGCAGGCGAGAGATCTATGGTTTTACTACCTGTTTTGGGGCAAGCATACTGTAGTGTATATGTTTTAGGGCACAGGTTGTTTTTTTTCAAAAGTACTAACTTATTGATAGTTAAAGAAGTATACGAAAGCAGGTAAAGTAAAGTAAAATTGCGCAGTTCTCTATACGGTAATTCCTGATACTCTTCAAAGCTTTTGTTTTTGTATGTATGTAATATAGTTTGTACTGTTTCAGGAGAACAAAGAAAAGGTACATTTTTATCCGTTGGTACTACAAAGCTTAAGTCTGGTAGATTACACTTACTATGTAAATAGGTACACAATAACTTTAAGACACAAAACTTACGTACTGCTGTAGCAGTGCCTAACTGTCTGGTGTGAAGTAAGCTAAAATAGTCATTTAGCAGGCTAGCAGTGATTTCTATAAGTTTACAGTTTTTATACTCAAGATACTCTATAAACTCAGCCAAATCTTTTTTATAAGAACGGTAACTTTGCTCTGATAATTTTGTATGCTCGATCAAAAATGTTTCAAATCCTACTAATACATTGTCCATAAGCAACCAATAATTTTAATAAGCCCAAGAGTTAACTAATTAACTAATCTATTTTATAAGGGGCTCGCCCCTTATGATCCCTAATACTCTCTAGAGCTACTAGAAGTAGCATAGCTACTTCTAGTACTGTACTGTAAGTTAATATGCTTTTGCAACTAATATATCGTTAGCACTTTCTTTGTCGCAATTAAAACAGGTAGGAAATAAGTTTTCATCAAGCACGCAGCGTATAGTTGCTTTTGCCTCTTTAATAAGATTTTCACACTCAATGCTACCGCACCAGCCTGTTTGATAAAAGCCACCTTTGGATTCTAAATCTTTTTCAAAATCAACCAGTTTGGCTTTTTTAAACCAAAGAGTTTCACGATACAAAAGAGCTCGTTCAAATAATTGCTCATGAAAGCGTTTAAGCCGCTCAGCTATTTTAGTTTGAATGTCAAAGAGATCCACTATATCTTTAGTGCCCAGCAAGCGATCAACTATAACTACCTGGTTTTTTTCCAGATCTCGTGGCCCAATTTCTATGCGTAAAGGAACGCCCTTGAGCTCCCATTTGTAGAATTTAGCCCCTGGTGTTGTATGCTCTTCATCATCTACTATTACACGTGTTGTAGCTTTAAGGTCAAGAGCAAGTTGATGAGCAGCATTTAATACACGGTCTTTAGAATCTGCGCGTAATATAGGTATAATCACCACTTGAACAGGTGCTATCTTTGGTGGCAATATAAGACCTTTTTCATCACCGTGTACCATTACTACTGCGCCTATCAAACGTGTAGTGGCACCCCAGCTTGTTAAATATGGGTATGCTGTAACGCCTTCACGATTTTGAAACGTCATGTCAAATGATTTAGCAAAACTTTGGGATATCATGTGAGACGTACCCATCTGTAATGCACGACCATCCTGCATAAGACCTTCAACTGTTAAAGTAATATCAGCGCCAGCAAAACGTTCGCTGTCTGGTTTACGTGCAGGTACTATAGGAATAGCTAAGTAAGTTTCTATTAAGTCACGATATTGCTCAAGCATGAGCTCTACTTCTGCTTTAGCTTCTTCGTATGTTTCATGTGCAGTGTGGCCTTCTTGCCACTGAAATTCAGTTGTACGTAAAAAAGGACGCGTACGCATTTCCCAACGAACTACGTTTGCCCATTGGTTGATTTTAATAGGCAAATCCCGCCATGATTTAAGCCAACGCGCAAACATGTAGTGTATGATAGTTTCTGAGGTAGGGCGTACTACCAAAGGCTCTTCAAGTTCTTTGCCTCCTGCAAACGTTACCACTGCAACTTCAGGCGCAAAGCCTTCAACGTGTTGTGCTTCGCGTTTTAAAAACGATTCAGGTATTAATAACGGAAAGAGTGCGTTTTGATGACCTGTATCTTTTATTTTTTTATCCAGTATATCTTTAATATTTTCCCACAGAGCGTAGCCATAGGGTCTGATAACAATGCAACCACGTACAGGAGATTGGTCTGCAAGTTCAGCAGCATAGACGACTTCATTGTACCATTCGCCAAAGTGCGTTTTGATATTAGGTAATTTAGTACTCATAACGTAAGAGCTTTCTTGTAGAAAAAGTTTTTATATTATTTTAGTATACTCTATTTAACTAAAAGCGAAACTTATTAAAGACCGGTATAATGCATTGTTAAATCCCATTGGTCAAAGGTATCAGCAGTTTTTAATATGCCAAAGGCATCATAGCTAAATCCTGGATAGTCACCGTTAGGAGTACCATAACCTGTTTCCGGAGAGACTAAAAAAGTACAGACAATACCGTCCCACAGTTTCATATTCTGCGTTGTAGTATCGCGCCATAGTTTGCCAACGCCTCTATCTTCTGGATGCAGGCCGTAGCGGTCAAGAATAAGCTCCATAAGCGGTTGCCAGCAATGATTATGTTGGTGGCCTCTGAAAATGCCTCGTAAAGTGTGGGTTTTGCCAGAGCCATTGTTAAGAACTTGGCCTGTTGCTTGTTTGCCAAAATTATAAATATTGGGACCTCTGGTTAACGATGGCTCTATAGTGCCTTGTGGGTCAACTATAAAGTCATTCCACAAAAATCCTATATCCTGATATGATTTTGTTTGAAGAAGCATAGTGTCTTTAAAAGATACTTTATCTAAGAGCTTTTGATCAAGAAGGCTACTTTGGCTTATGCGGTTAAGATCGGTTAATCGTTGATACTTTTCAGTTTCTACTGTAGCTAAGAGTTTGCGTGGATTATAACCTATTTCTATTCCTCCATGGCAGCATTGAATAAAATCATGAGTACCGTTAGTGGGGTTGCCGGATCCTAGATACAATGCTAAAGGCATAAAGTCGTACATTTTCGATAGATAGAGCATAAGAGTTTGTAGCTCTAAATCTGTATGGCGAGAACTGAACTTGCGCTGGAACTCAGAGAAAAATCCGTGAGTTATATTAAGAGCTGGATCTTCGTGGTTGCCTCGTATTAGATGCACTTGTAATGGATTGGCAATCTTAAGGCACATGAGAGTGTATAGTACCTCAAGGCCATACAGTCCTCTATCTACATAGTCTCCTAAAAAGAGCATATAAAAATCTGGGCGTATAATTTTAAAACCGTTATTTGAATCAAAATAGCCTTGAGTTTGTAAATAGGCTAGGTAATCGTTAAGAGAATGAATATCGCCATGTAAATCACCATGTAATGCTATAGTTGAGCCTGAAGGAACAATTAGTTTTTGTACATAAGGTGCAAAACCGTGTCTATCAATGTTAAAAAAATAACTGTCTGATTGGCAAAGAGTAGCGTTGTTTAACCATGCACGTGGATTGCTTAAAGAGCTTTGCTTGATAACCTGCACAAACTGAATAAATGTTGAAACTAATGATGGTAGATCACTAGCATATTTGTCTTTTGCGAGAGTGTTGTTTGTGATAAGTTCTTTATAAGTAGGTAATTCTTTGCATTTATTAAACCAAAGCTTGAATGGCTCAAGCTCGTGTGCACCCTGTTGAGTAATACTCAGTTGTGTCTTAAAGGGAATAGTAAGGGTATCTTTTTGGGTACTAGAGTCTTTGTCGTTATCCATACTAGATAGATTAAAAGCAATACTTAAGAGACATAAAAACATAAGATTCATATAAAAGCCTTTCTTGTAATTATAAAAGGATAGTATACCATTTTTTTATAGTATTAAATCTTTATAGGTATACAAGTTTAATTATTTATTAGAAGAGCTTTTTTGGCAATAAGCTTTTCAATTACGTCTAGAATGGCTTTATGTTGTTGCTCAAAAATAAACTGTGTAAGCCCGCTGAGTTTATCAGTTTCTTGTGGTTTATAGTTGAAATTAGGTGTAGAAGTATAGGTTACTTTTAAGGGATCAAATGTTGGATCATAAGCATTATTTTTAATTGCTGGCATATATATAATAGTAGGTACCCCCGCAGTAGTACTTGAAAATACACTTAATGGTTTGCGAGCTATATCTTTGTAGCTTGGTATAGCTGGAAAGGGTAGTCCAAGGGCCTTAGCGCGTACTTCGGCTGCTTTCAAAGCTGGTGCTCCTTCAAGGTCGCCTGAACTGTCAAGTATAATAATAAGGTCTACTGCTCGCTTAGGTGCTAGTAAAGGTAAAATAGCTATATTGAGGCGTTCTCCAGTAACGAGTTGATCGTAGCCGCCGTCAACTAAGGGTAGAAGTGTATTCTCCTGTTGAGGTATAAAATTAAATACTTTAGCTGCGCCTAAGCGAGCAGTTGTAAGAGATACAGTTCTGCTTGTGCCTAACGCAATACTCGCACCTGAGCGAACAACTGCTGAAAATTTCTTTTCTAGGAGCTCTGCTTGTTGTGCATCTTTAGATAGTTGTATAAGTTCTTTAGCTAATTGAGGATTTATGAGTTTTAATAGGCCACAGTCATGTATGATAAGTTGTAAAAAAACACGAATAACGGTTGTAAAGTCAAAAGCAAAAGCAGATCCCCAAGTACCCATTAGATAGCCTAGTGTTTGTTGCGGTTGCTGTTGTAAGGCGATATTTTTCACTGTAGAAGAGCTCGGTAGACGTGACAAAGCAGATGGCACTAAGACTGAAAACCCATTAGAAAACTTTCTGCCAAACGACCAGGTAGGGATAAATGCTTTTTCTTGATCACTGCCTATTTCAAAAGGACTAAATTCAAACCAAACGTTTGATTTACCAGGTGTACCTAAAACAGCAGTTGAAAGAGGCAGAGGATAGGCTCCTGTTTCTACTTTAGGCACAAGAGCAGAAAGTGTAGCAAATTGTTTTTGGCTGACCACGTTCTGAAGTAATGTATTGGCCAGTAAAGCACCATAAAAATCGGTAAGTCCTATATGCTCACTATAGAGGTTTTTACGTAGTATGAGTCCCACTAATTGTTTTATGCTTTCTTTATCTGTTGGTAAATATTTAGGTATCGCTTTATTTATTTTAGTTTTTAAGCTATCTAAGTAACTGGCAACTGATTGTCCGGATAAAATCCACGGGTTTATTGCCCAAGTAGAACCTGAAAGACCCGTTATATAGGTAGTTGCATCAAGCAACCCGGTTTTTTCAGCACCTTTGAGGCCTCCAAGGGTTTCTATCATTGCTCGGTAACCACCGCCACTAAAGGCAAATGCTATGCGTGGTACTTGTTTATCAGTTAAGGGCCGACCTACTAATTTTTCTAGGGCTGATTTGGTAATCTCTTTACGAGCTTGTAAATAATTGATTTCTGCTAATGGCAACGTAGTTTCTCTGCGTACGGATGCTTGTCTATCAGAAAAAGTATCTTTGCTCGTTACTTGTTGCAGTATTTCAACAATATCTTTGCGTGGCAGTAAATTAACACAAAAGTCACCTGCTGCTGTAGCGCTCGAAGAGACCGTTTCTTTTATTTTTCCTGGAATTTTACTTACTGTAATGCCCGCTTGGTATACTTTATCTTTAATAGTTTGAGCTGTATTACCAAGAGTAGTTACTATTTTTTGTTTGGTAGATACAGAAGCATTTTTACTTTCACCATATACAGATACGTTAAAAAGAAATAAAAGTAAGTGCCCAATGACATACAGTACGTTGTTTTTATTCATAAAATCCTGGCAGTTAGAACAATGTGTCTTAACTATAATCTTATGATATTTATTTTATATTTGTCAATAATATATTATTTAAAACAAAATAAAAACAAGGCGCTTAGCTGCTTTTAGTGAGGGTGCCATCGCAGGTGCCAAGGCTCATAAGTATACTCTGTTTGGGTTTTAGGATAACTAATTTTAAAGTTATACTTTGAGGAGTTCTTTTCAAGCCACGCAACATACTTAAGCTTGGGATCAGCTGAAAAATGGTAGTTGTTTTCGCTTGAAAGTATATCTACGGTAGTGCCTAGTTGATGCTCTGAATGTCCTGGTTTAGCTGAATAGGTATTTGCTTCTTGTTCTGCTTGTGCTTGTGTCCAGCTTGGGTGGCGTTGAAGTTCTTTAGTGGTCCAGCTTTTAAAAGTAGTTTGTTGTTGGATATAACTTCTGTAACCAGAAACTACTTTTAGTTTTAAGCCATCTTTGTCTGCAGCCTTTAACAGCCGTTGAAGATCAGGTAGTATTCTTTTTGATACGCTAATACCATTAAACTTAGTAATATCTTCTGGAATGTAGGTGCCTAAAGAAATTGTTTTGCTAACGGTATATAAAGAAGGATCAGGTAGAGAGTTTTTTAATGCTTGGTTGGTAACAGTTAGGTTTGTTATACATAAAAGTACTAGGGGTGGTATTTTCATACGAATCTCTTTTATAGAAAGAGCGCGCTACTGGTTGTTAGTACTGTATAAGAGAGTGATCTGCGCGCTTTATTATATTTTAATCAGTTATTTTAATTGCTTATAGATACTTAGATTTGCCTTAAGAAATTCCCATTTTAGTTTTTTGATTTTATTTTCAGCTGTATAGGTAATTTTATTTAAAGTCATGACCATGTTGCTTTCAACAGGAGTATGGTCATTGATGATTTTTGCAATATCTATATAACTTGTATCTTCTGTTGCCTCATATCTAATTTTAGCTAATTTTATATATTGTTGGGCCTGTTCTTGTGTAACGACAAGTCGATTTGCTTGGAGCAAATAGGTTACTATACGAGCCCATCCTAAGTGCACGGATTTGAGGAGTGTATTATGAGTAGGATTAGTAAGTGCTTCATGGGTAGTTTTTGGGTAGAGTTCTAACAAAACAATGAGCTCTGGCTTGTTATAAGTGGTTGCAATGTCAAGAGCTGTTTTATTTTCGTTGTTTTGTATGGCTGTATTGGCTCCATGCTCTAGTAATAGATTTATGAGTTCAGGATTACCATAAGCTATTGCGTTATGAAGAGGAGTGTTACCTAGTGCAGATTTTGTGTTGATATCTGCTCCTTTTTTTAAAAGCTCTTTGCATGCTTGAGTGTTAGATGAAGATACCTGTATGAGCAATTGTTTATTCAACTCAATTTTTTGAAGAATAGATTGCTGGTCCATGCCAAAAACTAGAGAACTTATAAGTGTAAGAAAGATAAAAACGCATTTTTTCATAGTGGTCCTTCGATGTATTACTATGTATAGTACTAAATTTATTGTTTAGTTTATCACGACAATATTATTGGTAATATCTTGTCTAAAGCAAGAGTAAGGGGGTGGCGGTTGATTTGGTACGACTTTATATTTTGCTTTATATTTTTGTACGCTTTGCTTCTTGTTTTTTTGTATTGAGCTTCAGCCATTTTTATATAAAGAGTAGCTTCTTTTTTTGACAAGTTAATGGCATTTGTTTCTGCTAATAAATATTCTACTATGTAAGGCCACCCAAAGTGTACTGCTTTAAGAAGAGTGTCTTGACTTGGTTGGGTAATGGCTTCATGCCTAACTTGAATATAAAGTTCTAAAAGTGTTACTAAGTTTTGTTTGTTATTTATAACAGCTTTATCTAAGGGTGTTTCGTTTTGGTGATTTTTTGCTAAGGGGTTTGCATTATATTCTAGCAAAAGATTTATGAGCTCAGGGGTGCCATGTTGAATTGCATTATGAAGAGGAGTATTTCCATTTTCCTCTGACTGGGTCTGTATATGCGCGCCTTTACTAAGTATTTCTTTAGTTTCTTCAACTAAGCCATAAGCTGTACTTTCTAAGAGCAGCATGTTGAGTTGGTTTATTTGAATGTTAAAGTTTATTTTCACGCCAAGGGTATCAGCGTATATAAAGAGAGAAAAGATAACCAGGCATTTTTTTATGTTCATAGTATATTCCCTTTTAGAAGTTACTTGTTCTTTTTTTAATGTATAGATTGACGAGCTTTGCTATTTCTCTTTTTGATAGCATTATTTTTAATACTTCTCTTAAGTTTTTTTAATTGTAGTGCAAGTTTTTGGGTATTTGTTTTTATTGCAGAGGCACTTTCATAGTGAGAAAGAGTGTATTCAAGTAGGTTTTCTTCTATAATTTGATACTCTTTATGGCCTGTTTTGTTATATCTGATTTTTGCGTATTGTATATACTGTGCAACGTGCTCATGAGGCAAAATAATACTATTATTTTTTAGTAAGTACTCTACAATGTTAGACCAGCCAAAATGTACTGCTGTAAGAAAAGTGTCTTCAGTAGGGTTATTTATCGTGTCTTTAAGAGTGTTGGGATAAGTATCGAGCGTAGCATAGAGTTCTGGCTGGTTAAGATCAAGAGCGTTCTCAAGAGAACTTTTGTTATCAGTGTTTCTAAGGTTAATATTGGCGCCATTTTCAAGTAACATATTTACAAGCTGGGGAGATTGTGCGCAAAGTGCATAGTGAAGTGGCGTATAGCCATTGAGTGGTGATTGTGTATTAACCTGAGCGCCTTTTTGTAAAAGGTCTCTCGCTTCTTCAATTAAACCGATAGAGCAAGTTGCTAGTAGTTGCTTGTTAAGTTGATCTTGCGTTGTGGATTGATCGTGCATTGCAAGAGAAAGTGAGCACAGAAGAGAAGATAAAGTAAAAAAATACTTTTTCATCGTATTTCCTCAATTGTTTATTAAAGGGTTTATATACTATTTACTATATTTAATTATAACTTGTAAATATTTTTTTACAACTCCTCGTCAAGTCTCCCCTTTTTTTGATGTTATATATACGCTGTTCTTAATAATGAGAATACACTAAATAAGAAAAAAAATACTTGATTTTTCTAATATTAGCGCCTTATGGAAGGTGCGTTTTGGTTTTTATTCTATTTTTTTGAGTAACTAGAGCTTTGGGGTGGTAATTAATAGGCTATCTAATATCGCCGTTTTGTTTCAAGTAAGCAATAATTGTGTCGCATGAGTATGGTTTCTATTCATACAAAAGAAGAGAGCAAAAGTTTACAAGTTAATGTAGAAACTTTTGCTTTTAATAGACGAGTGTAATTTTAAAGTTGGTGTTATCTGAAGCTACGCCCTATGAAGCGAGAAGCCTCCTCCTTTAGGTCGAGGAGATATCACAGCGTGTATTTAATAATAAGAGGTACTAAGTCTTGGGGTAACATGGCGTCTTTTTCTTTTGGACTTAGTTTTGGTAATACGCGGAGAGCTTGAGCATAATTTTTAAGTAGTCGACCTATGAGTTTATAGCGTATCTCGAGATCTTTTTTATAGCCAGTATATGCTAATTGGCCATACTCATTTATTTGTTGGGCTGTTTGGGACATTGTTTTTAAGATTTGTTTAGTTAAATAGAAGTAGCCATTTTCAATAACTGTTGTTAGTAGTTTTTCAGTTGGACACAGATGGGCTTGCATAAAAAATGGTGAATAATTATTTAACAAGTCTACGATAATGCGTTTGTTAGCTATATCTTCTGGGCTATTATGCACACTTGTATCTTCAGCTAATTGAACGGCTGTCTTACCTAAATAATCCTTAATAAATGGATTGGCGCCACCTTCATAAAGCAGAATTTTAACTTGTTCTTTAGCGCCACTACGACAAGCTTCGTGTAGCGGTGTTAAGCCTTTACCTTCAGGTTGGTGTACATTGGCTCCAGCAGCTAGGAGCGCTCGAGCTATTTGTGCTCTCTCTGTACTATCAGCAATGCATGTCATACACAGTGGTCCACGATTAACGTTATTGATTTTGTTGGGATTAGCTCCTGCATTGAGTAGAGCAAGTGCCACTTTCAGGCGGGTATGGGTACAGGCTAGCCAAAGGGCTGTTCGGCCATATTCATCAGAATAATCTTTATCGGCGCCACCTCTAAGTAATTGGTTAACTAGAGTTTCATCTCCTTTATAGGCAGCTTGCTTTAGTTGCTCTCCTAATTCTTGTAATTGTGCTGTTTGATGATTCATGCAGTGTAGTTGTGCAAATAAAGCACTAAAGAGTACTATATATTTTTTCATAAGAATATCCTTAGATTAAAAAACGATGCTTGTTATTAAAGCACTGCAAAGCTCAATGCTTTAGTATGGTGATTGGGTGTTCAAGACAATATAGTATAGCATGGGTAAAAGAAAAAATATTTTTGGTAGCTTGACTAGAAATTTTAGAAATAGTTAGATAATGCGCACTAATAGAAAAATATGCTGAGCGATTCTGGTGCTTAATTTTGACAAATACAAATTTTAATAGTATGTTAGATTAAATAAATTATAATACATATACTGCTATTTAAAAGAAAGAATATTTTTGCATGAAGAAAATCATTATAGCATTATTGCTTATGCCGCTTATGGTTATAGCTAATAAAGAAGAGTTAGATAAAGCTCTCCTAGAAGCATGTAAAAAAGGCAATATCAAGCAAGTTCAGCAATTGATCAAGCAAGGTGCAAGTGTTCAAGCAACAATGTCGCGTAATTCTCATACAACAATGAGCATAGCTATTGAAGGTGGTCATAGAGATGTTGTAGAGTTGCTTCTTGAGCATGGTGCTCAGGTTGATACTGCTGATTGCCGTAATAATACAGCGCTGCATAAAGCGGCTGAACATGGTAAAACTGATATTGTTAAATTGCTTCTTGCAAATGGTGCCAAAGTTGGTGAAGCAGGAATTTTTGGCTATACTCCTCTGCATAAAGCTGCTCAAAATGGTCATGCTGCTGTAGTTGAACTGCTACTTGAGCATAACGCATCTTTATTTCTGACTGATCATAAGGGAGTTACACCGTTTTGTTGGGCTGCTCGGAAAAATCGCCTTGCTATAATAAAAATATTTCTAAAATTCTTAAAAAAGAATGGCAGGAATGATGAAGAAACTATTATCGAGTATAATAATGCGCTTCATGAAGCTGTTAAAGCTGAAGCTGCTAAAAAGAATACTCCTTTGGTAAAGCTATTGATTGAAAATGGTGCTCAACCATCTGCTCATGATTTAAAGACTCCAGTTGTAAAGAACAATCATGCGCTTCTTAAACTGCTGATCAATACTCATGCTCATTTAGATAAGAGTGACCCTCAATCAAATCTATTTTTATCACCAGCTTTACATCAAGCTACAGAAAAAGGTAATCTAATTGCCGTTAATACTCTGCTTGATGCTGGAGCCGTTTTAGCTCCATCTAAAGAGGAAGTAGGGTACTATAAGCCAAATAGCTTGCTTGGAAAAGCTGTTTGTGGAGGATATATAGATTTAGTAAAACTATTTCTTAATAAGTCTGCTAATCAAAATAACTGTTCTACTTTTAGTGATATAATTCAAGTTCAAGAGGAGCCTTTACTGCATTGGGCTGTTGGCATTGGTAATGCTGGTATAGTTGAATTGCTTTTAAAAGCAGGAGTGAGTCCAGATGCTGTATATAGCCAACATTTAAGTTTAGGTGCCGGGTATTCACCAGTAACTTTGCCAGTTGCACCTATTCACATAGCTGCACTGTATGGGTATACAAAAATAGTACACATGCTCCTTAATGAAGGAGTTAATCCTTCAGCTGCTATTAAAATTGATAGCGAAGCTGTGAGGAACTTTCCTTATATTAGGTTTTATGAAGGTAAAACACCATTAGACTTAGCTCATAGGGGCCAAAAAGATGAGAGTGTGCAATTTTTAAAAGAGTATTTAGAGGTAGTAGAGCAAGTTGAAAATAACGCAACTAAAGAGCTTTTAGATCAGATGATTAATAAACCGTATGTAGCTCTGGTGTTGGCTCTATTAATATGTAAATTGCCTTTAAGACCAGAGGAAATTAAGCCCTATTTTAGTCTAGTGAAGAGAAAGTACGAAGATACAGGTGATGATAGTTATAAAGCTATTACAAGAATATTTAAAGAGGCTTATAAGGGAGCTTTAGTGTATACTC